>JAUVHQ010000097.1 GCA_030593185.1 Bacteroidota bacterium | reverse complement strand
GGAAAACACTGAAACTCAAGTTTCACTGGATTTTGCAGAGACTTGTAAGTATATCTCTCAGGAAGAATACCGGGAGCTTCGTAACAAGTCGGAAGAAGTAGGCAGAATGTTAAATCATATGGTGAAAAATCCCGAGAAGTATCGTCCAAAACAGTGAAAAGAAAATATCGCAATATTGCCAACTGCCAATTTAAGGTTTGCGACATAGTAAGTTTGACATGATACTAGTTGGGAAAAGTATCAAGCAACTTATTATTCTCAATAAGATATTCCCTCTTTTTGTTCAAAGAATTAAGATCCAGAAGGCCTTTTTTATATTGGTTAGTTATTTGCCAGAGTTTAATATACTTCAGAAAGGTTTCAAAAGCAACATTGGCATAGAGAACAATCCCATGAAAACCATCAAGAAACCCTAACCTCAGGAAATAATTCCTGAAAAATTTCCAGGTAGGATTGAAAATGATCTTAAATAAATTTGATCTGATACCTTCGTGAAAATAACCTGTGGCAATGATCTCGGTATAACGGTTTATTTGTTTTAAGTGCTCGGGTATTGACGCGTATGAATAATGAAGAAGGTTACCGGCAAGCTTTTGTTTTTTTGAAACCGGAACAAGTTCAAATTTGTCGTGGGGATTAATTCCTGTCCATCGCCCTTTACGCCTGTCAACTAACCTTAATTTCTGATCAGGATACCAGCCTCCATGTTTTATCCATTTCCCGCAATAATTGTTCATCCGGTTGAAATAATAACCATCATGATTCCAGTTTTGTTTTGATTTAGCTATCGACCTCCTCAGTGTATCAGAAACTTCCTCATCTGCATCAATAGATAAGATATGGTGAAACGATGCGTGACTAAAAGCCCAGTTCTTTTGTTCAATATGACCGGTGAAATGGTGTTTCAATACTTTGGCACCATATTCAGAACAAATTTCCTGTGTACGGTCTTCCGAAAATGAATCCACAACCACTATTTCATCAGCAAGATCTTTTACCGATTCCAGGCACCTTGCTATATTTTTTTCTTCGTTATACGTGATGATTACAACAGAAAGTTTGACCATTGACAAAGCAAATTAAACTTTATATTAACTCAGGAACTATGTTTTTATTACATCTAAATTAATTATAATGCGTAACACTGAATTTAGGGGTTTTAACATATGACGAAATGATACATGAAAAGGTTGCTTTATGGTGTGCAAAACTTTTTTTGTAAACGCAACCTTTCAGGGGGTCAGATCATCTATAAATTGCAGTTCTTTGAAAAAATATCTTGGTAAGCTTTTTGTACACGAATTTTATTGATAATTTTATCAATTCTGAACTTCAATAAAATTAGTGGAAAGTTTACCCGATATAATCCAGGATTGTCTTGCCGGAGATACAAATGCACAGGAATTGCTGTATAATAAATATTCCGGTAAGATGTATGGAGTATGTCTCCAGTATTCGGATAATTATGACGATGCAAAGGATATTTTACAAGAAGGCTTTATAAAAGTGTTCACAAATTTGCATCAGTTTAAAGGGAAAGGATCGTTCGAAGGCTGGATTAGAAGAATAATGGTTAATACTGCCCTGGAAAAGTACCGGGATAAGCACTATCTAAACAGGGTTGATGAGGATGAAGCAGAGAAATTTGAGAAAGCAGATTATAATGTGATTGATGAAATGTCAGCCCGGGATCTGATGAAAGTTATTCAGGAGCTTTCACCCAAATACCGCATGGTATTTAACTTGTTTGCAATTGAAGGTTATTCACATAAGGAGATAAGTGCTTTGTTGGAAATATCTGAAGGGACATCAAAATCAAATTTATCCCGGGCCAGGGCAATATTACAGGAAAAATTGGCAAATTATAATAAAAAAATAAGGAATCAGGTTGGTTAATGGATTTTAAGGAAGAAAATATTGACAGAATATTCAGGGAAAGGCTGAAGAATTTTGAGGTTGTACCACCTCCCGAAGTATGGGAAGCGGTAATGCAGACTAGTATACATAGAAAGAAAAGAGCTTTTCCGGTTTTCAGGTACGCTGCTGCAGCTGTGACATTGCTGTTGGTAGTGGGTTCCTTATATACAATAATCAATAAACCTAAACCGGGTAAATCAGTTGCAGGGAATTTACAGGATGAACAAGCCATAGTGCAGAAAAACTTTCAAAAAGATACTCCGCCACTTACTCAAAGTATTATCCCAACCGGAAAGGATGATATTAAGTCTGTAGAAAAAGTTGTGCAGGAAAGTATAGCTGCTAAAAAACCCCTTATAGCTGAAACGCAAATAAATATTGTTAAAGCAGAATCAGAAGATATTTCACCTGATAAAGTTTTACAAACCCGTGAACCGGTCAATATCCGGGGTGATGCAAATACACTTTTACTGGCAGAGAATTATTTTCCTATCGAATCAAAAAACCTTAGTTCTTTCGTGGATGCCAAATTTTTAATCCTTAATTCGAAGGTTGCTTACAGTGATAAAGGACTCCCTGTTTTTAATGACTTTGCGAGTAGCCCTATCGATCATGAGATTGAAAACCAAGGTGGTTGGTCATTTGGAGTTAAATTTTCTCCTCTTTATACTTCCAGGAATATTACAATAAGTATGCCTGATAATTTTAAGGAGATGTATGATAATGTGGAAGAGGGAATAATTGCTTTTTCCGGTGGGTTCAATTTTAAATACAAACCAGCTGATCGAATTAGTATTCATACAGGTTTGTTTTATTCAAGAATGGGGCAGAAGATTACTGATTTAGTAGCTTATGATGTTCCCCCTTATATTGTAAGTACATTACCTGATGATGGGAAAGGGGAAAATAATATAATGCTTAGCAGTTCTTTTGGTACGGTAGTGGTACCGGAAAATTTGTATATCAAAGATATGACGGTTGCAAGGGTTATATATAATGAAAAGTATTCATTGGAAAATTTTGACCCGGAAAAATATGGATTGGAAGGATTTGATTCAGAAATTACACAAAGTTTTGAATATATTGAAATACCTTTACTTATAAGTTATAAAGTAATTGACAGAATAATAGATATTCAACTTCTCGGAGGTATAAGTACTAACCTGCTTATTGGTAATAATGCTTTTGCTGAATTTGAGGGTAAAAGAATTAGCCTGGGGGAAACCGCCAATATTTATAAATTTAATTATTGCAGCATTGTTGGATTTGGAGTTGAATATGGATTCACAGACCAGTTATCATTTAGTATTGAGCCTACTTTTAAATATTACCTTAATTCACTTTCGTCAGGAACCAGACTTCATGTTCATCCGTTTTCTGTTGGGCTGTTTTCCGGTGTAAGTTATAAGTTCTAACTCTTCAAACCGGCACACAGTTCTTTATTCATTCCTTTCCCGGTTTAAACAAAAAGAAGTACTTTTGTGAGTTTCGATATAATTGCATAATTAATATCGATATTGAGTGGAAAAGTATCATAACTTATTCAAAGAATTGAAAGCAAAAGATCAAACTTCAGGTATTATTGTTTTAGGTGCCCGGGAGCACAATCTTAAGAATATTGATGTTTTCATTCCCAGGAATAAGCTTACAGTAATTACGGGACTAAGCGGCAGTGGTAAATCATCTCTGGCTTTCGATACAATTTATGCCGAAGGACAAAGGAGGTATATGGAAACCCTTTCTGCTTATGCAAGGCAGTTTATGGGAGGTATGGAAAGACCTGAAGTAGATAAAATAGAAGGCCTTAGTCCGGTGATCTCTATTGAACAAAAATCAACCAATAAAAATCCTCGGTCAACCGTCGGAACTATTACCGAAATATATGATTTCTTAAGATTATTATATGCAAGGGCAGGACTTGCATATTCATGGAAGACTGGCGAAAAAATGGTGAAGTATACCGATGAACAAATTATCACCTTAATGTCTGACAGGTATAAAACCAAAAATATAATGATCCTGGCGCCTTTGGTGAAAGGAAGAAAAGGTCATTACAAAGAACTTTTTGAAGGGATAAGGAGAAAAGGGTTTCTTCATGTAAGGATAGATGGAGAGATTAAAGAACTGGTGCCGGGAATGAAGGTTGACAGGTACAAAATTCACAATATTGAAACAGTTATAGATAAGATCAAAGTTGAAAATTCTTCGTCAGGGAGATTGAGAGAATCTATTCAAATTGCTCTTGAACAAGGGGATGGGATATTAATGGTGCTTTTATCTGATGATATACATTACTATAGCAGGCATCTTATGTGTCCGACAACCGGCATTTCCTATAATGAACCTGCTCCTCATACATTCTCATTTAATTCTCCACAAGGAGCCTGCCCGGTATGTAACGGTCTGGGAACTGTTCCTGAAGTGGATATTAAGAAAATTATTCCCGATCGCTCAAAAAGTATTAGGAAAGGTGGCATTGAACCTATGGGAAAATACAGGAATATTCTTGTTTTCTGGCAATTGGAAGCTATTGCTGAAAAATATGGTTTTAATCTGGATACGACCATTGCTAAAATTCCTAAAGAAGCACTTCATATTATCCTGTATGGCTCAGAAGAGCCGTTTATGTTATCAAACACTCCCCTGGGAGTCTCATCAAATTATTTCCTTAGCTTTGAAGGGGTTGTAAACTATATTGGGAGTTTATACCATAACGGAAATAATTCAAAAAACAGGAAAAGATGGACTCATCAGTATATTAAACACTCAATTTGTACTGACTGTAAAGGCGCCCGGCTTAAAAAGGAAGCAAGATATTTTAAAATTCATGATAAAAACATCACTGAGCTTTCAGGAATGGATATAAGGGAGTTGTCGCAGTGGATTGACGATGTTGAAAACCATCTTACAGGAAGGCAGAAATTAATTGCTTCCGAAATTCTTAAAGAGATCAGAACAAGATTATTCTTTCTGCTCGATGTAGGATTGGAATATCTTTCACTTGACAGAACAGCCAGGAGCCTTTCTGGAGGTGAAAGCCAGAGAATCAGACTGGCGACCCAAATTGGATCACAACTGGTTAATGTTCTTTATATACTTGATGAACCAAGTATCGGGCTTCATCAGCGTGATAATCACAAACTTATAGAGGCATTGAAAAAACTAAGGGATTCCGGCAATTCAATTATTGTTGTTGAACATGACAGGGAAATGATAGTATCAGCAGATCATGTAATAGATATGGGGCCGTTTGCCGGTCGCCGGGGTGGTGAAATTGTTGCTGTTGGATCACCCGAAGATATACTGAAGAAAAAAACACTTACTTCTGAATACCTTAAAAAAACCAAAGAGATAAAAGTTCCCGGAACCCGTCGTGAAGGTAAAGGTGTTTCTCTCAGGGTAAATGGAGCAAGAGGGAATAACTTAAAGTCTATAACTGTGAATTTCCCGATAGGCAAATTCATTTGCGTTACAGGTGTTTCAGGAAGTGGTAAATCAAGCCTTGTTAATATGACTCTGCATCCTATTCTTTCAAAGCAATTATACAGATCGGGAAAAGATCCGTTACCCTATGACTATCTCGATGGAATTGAATATATTGACAAGGTTATCGAAGTAAATCAATCACCTCTTGGCAGAACCCCCAGATCAAATCCGGCAACTTACACAGGAATGTTTTCCCATATTAGGAAATTGTTTGAACAAATACCGGAAGCAAAAATCAGGGGATACAAAGCCGGACGATTTTCTTTTAATGTTAAGGGTGGCAGATGCGAAACATGCCAGGGAGCTGGAGTGATGAAAATTGAGATGAATTTCCTGCCGGATGTACATGTACGCTGTAAAGATTGTAATAGCAAAAGATATAATAGGGAAACCCTTGAGGTTAAGTATAAAGGTAAATCTATTAGTGACGTATTGGATATGTCTATAAATCAGGCAGTTGGCTTTTTTGAGAATATTCCCTCTATACGTCAGAAAATGAAAACCCTTCAGGATGTAGGTCTTGGTTATGTGAGGCTGGGACAACCATCAACCACTCTCTCCGGTGGAGAATCACAGAGAGTGAAATTAGCCACTGAGCTTTCGAAAAGAGATACCGGAAAAACACTATACATACTTGATGAACCTACAACTGGTCTTCATTTTGAAGATATCAGAGTATTGCTTAAGGTGCTGAACAGGCTTGTAGATAAGGGGAATACAATAATTGTAATTGAACATAATCTGGATGTAATCAAAATGGCTGACTATATAATTGATCTTGGTATTGGCGGGGGACAAAGAGGAGGTAATGTAATTGCTGAAGGAGCACCTGAAAAAATTATCCATATAAATGAGAGCTATACCGGACAATATTTGAAGGAAGTACTGGATTCATAATTTTTCCGGAAATTAATTTTAAGATAAAACTAAAATAAAAAACATAGTTTCACAAATTGATTAAAAAAACCCTTAATTTTCAGTTTTCATTAAGAATCAGTCGGCAGTCAACAATCCACAGTCGGCAAGAAAGAAAAGAACAATCAAACAATTATAACATACCATTACTTAGTCAAATAATTCAAAAACCTGAAAAGTATAGGTCAGTTTTATGATTGCCGACTGCAGACTGAAGACTGCTGACTTAATAATGAAAATTATATTAAATTAGTTATAATATAGCCATAAAAATTAAATTCATACAAATAAAGTTATGCCATCAAGTAATGAGGAAAAAATAAAACATGCCTTTAAGCAAAAAAACTGGAATGAAATAAAGACATCTGACTCATGGAAAGTATTCAAGATACTATCTGAATTTGTTGAGGGTTTTGAAAAAATGGCACGAATAGGTCCATGTGTTTCAATATTTGGTTCAGCAAGAACTCAACCTGATAATAAATACTTTAAACTTTCGGAAGATATAGCATTCAAACTTACGCAAAGGGGCTATGGTGTAATTACCGGTGGGGGACCGGGGATTATGGAGGCAGCAAATATGGGAGCTAAGAAAGGTAAAGGTAAGTCGGTTGGTATTAATATTGCTCTGCCTTTTGAACAGGAATCTAATATGTTTATTGATCATGATAAGCTAATTACTTTCGATCACTTTTTTGTCAGGAAAGTGATGTTTATGAAGTATGCTCAGGGGTTTATTGTTCTTCCCGGGGGGTTTGGGACTTTTGATGAGCTTTTTGAAGCCATTACCCTTATCCAGACTGAAAAAATCGGAAAATTTCCAATTATTCTTGTAGGTTCATCTTACTGGGAAGGTTTGATTAAATGGATAAAGGAAACTGTGCTTGAACAGGAAAACAATGTTAGTCTCAAAGATTTTGATCTTTTTCAGATTGCAGATGAAGCCGACGAAGTAGTGGATCTGATCGATAAATTCTATTCAAAGTACATGCTAAGCCCAAACTTTTGATTGCAATTGTATGCTGA
>JAUVHQ010000001.1 GCA_030593185.1 Bacteroidota bacterium | reverse complement strand
AACCAGAAAGTCTAAACTTAATCAGTTTAAGAGAGATTGGCCAAATGTAATTGTTTCTGATGATACAACGATAAAAGATATTGATGAAAAATGGAATGCTCTGGAATTGGGTGATTTTATTCATTCTCCTTCAAAAAAATTCAAACAAATGATTTTTTCCGAAGGTGCAAGCGTGAAAGAAAAATAATATTGAAGTTGCTTTTATAAAACCGGGTTAGCTACAGTTAAATGAATTAGGCAGAAAAAATAATTGACAGGTTAACAAATAAACTATACCTTAAAAGTATGCCAAGATTCTGGATATTGAACATAGGGTTTGTTTTATTGTCACTAGGTGTTACTAATTTCAATCCGGCACCTTCAAGTGACATTGATAATCTGAATGTAAGGTTATATACACAGGAAGATGGGCTTTTTCAATTACAACAAACTTGTATTTATCAGAATACCAGAGGGTTTTCGTGGATTGGAACACGAAATGGTCTGAATAAGTTTGATGAATATAGTCTTGAAATTTTCAGGCATAATAAGCAAGACAGCTCGTCCAAATCATCAAATCACATCAATAGAATGGAGGTAAAAACACCTGTTTGGCAAACCGGTATTGCATATTTTATTTACGGAATTATCATTATTTTCCTGAT
Organism: Bacteroidota bacterium; assembly: GCA_030593185.1. Lineage (GTDB taxonomy): Bacteria > Bacteroidota > Bacteroidia > Bacteroidales > VadinHA17 > JADFUQ01. Next base: position 31,711 of record JAUVHQ010000001.1, on the reverse strand, counting down.
TTATTTTCTTGTTCAATATCGAACCAAGAGTCTGCGTAAAGCCAATCAGATATTAATTGAAAAAGATATAGCTTCAAGAGAAGTAGAAAAACAAAGACAGGAATTGGCTATAAAGAATAAAAACATTACATCCAGTATTCAATATGCAAAAAAAATACAGGAAGCTCTGTTGCCTTCAGACGTTATGTTCAAAAAACTTATTCCTGATTCATTTATATTATTTAAACCTAAAGATATTGTAAGTGGTGATTTTTACTGGATTACTGAAAGGAACAATAAGGTTTTTGTGTCTGCTGTGGATTGTACCGGACATGGCGTGCCGGGTGCCTTTATGTCGTTGATAGGATTTAAGATACTGGAAAATATTATTAAAGTTCAGGGTATTGAAAAACCATCTGAAATATTGAACATTCTTAGTATGGGAATTGAAAACACTTTTCACAGAGATGAGGAAGACTATTTGTTAAAGGATGGGATGGACCTTGCGTTTTGTGCTTTTGACCGCGATAAAAAACAACTTGAATACGCGGGAGCTTTCAATCCTTTGTATTTGATCAGGGATAACAAACTGATCGAAACCATAGCCGATCGCTTTTCTATTGGATTAAAACACCAATTGAATAAACAAAATGAGTACACTAATCATTCTGTTTCTATCAAAAAGGGTGATATGATATATTTGTTTTCAGATGGATATCCTGATCAGTTTGGTGGTCCAAACGGGAAAAAATTTATGTACAGACGTTTCCGGCATATGCTACTCACTATCCATAAATTACCATTACAGGAACAAAAAGATTTTCTTGAAAAAAGTATCGAAACCTGGAAAGGGGATAAGTACGATCAGGTTGATGATATTCTTGTGATTGGGATCAGACCTGTTTAATGTCAAAATAAAAGATTATTCATTTTGCTAATAAGGTCTTCCATTTGGTAAGGTTTACTTAAATAGTCGTCAATACCGGCTGAAAGACATGTCTCTTTATCGCCAAGCATTGCGTTTGCAGTAATTGCTATTATCGGAGTATGCGTGTTGATGCTTTTCTCAATTTCACGGATTTTTTTTGTTGCTGTAATTCCATTCATAACGGGCATTTGAATATCCATCAGAATGAGATCATATCGGTTGAGTCCAAACATGTCGAGAGCTATTTTTCCATTCTTTGCAACATCAACATTTTTTACCAGCTTAATCAGGCTTAGTTTCATTATCTGCTGGTTTATTTCATTATCTTCAACTATCAGGACATTTGAATTAATCAGGCTAACTTTTTCTTTTCTTACAGCAGCAACTTTTTTATAAACTACCTTTTCAAATTCGAGTGAGAATATAAAACGGGATTTTTCTTTTAATTTTTTATATTCCAATTTCCTTCCAAGTGTTCTAAGTAGTTTCTCAGAAATTGAGAGATCAACTAGTTGTTCATCCTGTTTATCATCAGGCAATTCATTATCAGTGATATCTTTGTATGTGGTTATCCGGTTAGTTTCAATAGTGAAAACCAATACAATATTATCCGATGTCTCTTTTTGATTTGTAACGGAAATAGTTATTTGTGGTTTCTTGTCTGTCTTAAAAGGTATTATATTTTCAAGAATATTTAATAAGAGTTGTTTTACCAGAACCGGATCACCAATTATTTCCTGATTGAAATTTTTGAATTCATTAACATGAAAATCAACATCCTTTTTTGTTTCAGATGGGAACGAATCTAATATATTTGAAAGGGTTGAAAAAAGATCAAATTTTATTTTTTTTCTCTCTTTATAGCTAATATCAATACCCGGTAAGTGGGCAATGTTATTGACAACATCAACAATGTTATTCGTAGAAGCGATAAGGGTGTCCAGTAATTCTATATGTTTGTTTGTCGGGTTCAGGTCACTTATCATTTTTTCAAGAGCAACAATATTGTAAAGGGGAGTCCGGAGTTGATGTGATATTTTAGAGATGAAATAATCCTTGGTAATATTTGCTTTAACGGCTTCTTCCTTCGTTTTTTTAAGATCTTTTAAGTTTCGCTCATATATAGTATTGAAGAAATAGCTCAGTACAAACAGTAAAAAATGTGTAGCTATATAGGTTAGTTTGATTTTTAAATCAAAAACAGTTGTTATAGAAGTAATTGGAATAAAGAATATAAAAACAAACAGCACAAACAACCCTCCTGCAAGTATACCCCCTCGCTTCCTTCCAAACAATAGTATTGTTAAAGGGGGTATAAGCGTAAACCAAATTAATATCCTGGGCGTTTTTAAAGTGAAAAGAAGATAGAAAAGAAAAATATTGATAACAACAAAAAGAATATAGGAAAAGAACAAGGTTTTTTTCATGCGGTAAAAAATTTGATGAAGAACGAAAATAAACAATGCAAGGGAAAAATTAATAGAAACCTCAAGCCAATCCCCATCAAATACTTTAATTAACCCAAAAATTATCAACAAGAAAATTATAATGTACGAGATAATATTAATCAAAAAGTAGGTGTCTCTGTTGACAGATGTTTTTCCTTTGTCATTATTCTTAGAAAAAAAATTGTATATGATGTCAAATAGATACATAATCTTTCGCTCGATTTTGCCGGATTTTATCTCAAAAAATAAAAATACTAAAAAATAATAAATACTCCAATTGTAATAATTGATTTTATTACAAAATGAAAAATACTAAATTTGTTATTTGTGTTGTTAGAGAAGAAGAACAAAGTTTCACAAATTGATTAAAAAAAATCTTAATTTTCAGGTTTTATAAATAATTAGTAAATAGTCAGCAGTCCACAGTCGGCAGTCCGCAAAAAAGTAAATAACAATCAAACAATTATAACACATATTTAATCACATGATTCAAAATCCTGAAAAATATAAATAGCCCAGTCTTCAGATTGCCAACTGCCGACTGAAGATTGTCGACTTAAAAATGCAAAGTATAATGAAATTAGACATTTTCAAGCCATAAACATTGAACTTAGTCACGCTGCAAGCGTGACGATCTCATAGCTTGTCCCGATTTTCGGGAAACGAAGTGAGTAAATTCCGATACAATTATAATATGTATAGGTTAGTGATTAATATGATTGGGATTATAGTGCTTATTTCAACTGTTCTTTACAGCCAGAATGAAGAGAATATAGCTGAATTTACACCTGATTTTAAATTTACTGAAGGTATCTTTTTTGATTTTGATCAGGTACGTAATAATAATCCTATTCCTAAAGCCACAATACTTACAGCAGTGGATTTTAATGATAGCGAATTCTTTAAGGAAGTATTGGATAAAGATGTTATTTACTATTATGATAAATATGGAATGCGAAATGAGGTGAAGAAGGACAATATATGGGGCTATTCACGAAATGGAGTGCTTTATATTCAATTAAAAGATGGTTTTCATCGTATTACAATTGTTGGAGGAATATGTCATTTTGTGGCTTTTATTAAAACTTATGAAACACGATATTATGATCCGTATTTTTATCGCAACTATTATTATGATTATTTTCACTATCCCTCACGGAGGTCCACTTATTCTAAAACAGAGCTTCGCCAGTATATGCTCGATTTTGAGAGTGGTAAGGTAATGGATTACAATTATTCAAATGTTGGTCTGGCCCTTATGCGTGATGCTGAACTTCATGATGAATACATAAAGCTTGGCAGAAGAAAAAGAAAACAACTGAAATTTATGTACATCAGGAAGTTTAATAAAAGAAACCCTATCTATTTACCAGTTAAATAGAAAAAGGATATAACTTAGTGTCTGTCTATAAAGTAGAAGTTTTTCAAATTAAAAGCGCCCCCGTACGGTCATGCCCTGTTAAATACTGCTTTGCAATTTCACAGGGTAAACTTCCCTACGGGGCAGGCAAATAACAAATAACATCCCGAAAGCTTTCGGGACCAAATATCAATTATCAAACCTACCCGCCGTACCAAAGGCACTTTGGGCAGGCGGGTGACCGAAACAGCTTTGAATATTGTGATTTGAGTCATTGCGATTTATTTATTCACAAAATAATTAATTTTAAAGGTGTTCATGAGGTCACTTCGTTCAGTTGTGTTTTGGTGCATGTCATTTGTAATTTTTACTTTTTATTTAAATTTTCGGACTTTAAAGACGGGCTCTAATTATATATTTGCACAAAAAAAAATTCACCGATATTTTAACCTGTAAAAAACTGTATGCTCATGAAAACAATGATATTAAGTATTTGCTTTGCATTAATAGGTCTTAATAATGCTTTTTCCCAGATTACTTTTCCAACCCCCCGGGATGCCGGGAAATTAATGAATACAAAAACCCTGGTGGTTCTTGAAGACAATATGTTTTCTTCTTTTAATAGTCATATTAAAACAGTGGTTAACGAATTTTGGGATATAACAGAATTCGAATTTGTAACAGCAAAAGAGTTTAATGAAAAAAGAAGGGATGAACAATACTCTTTCCTTGTTCCTATTCAAACAAGCTTTCAGAAAGATAAATCCAATGCACAGTGGGTTTTTCTTAATTTGTTATTGGGAGCTAAAACTAAAGCTATTGCAGGAATGCCTGAGTTTTGTTCAATACCTCTCTATGTAATTAGTGAAGAGGAAGAAGAATATGGATATTATCTGCCCCTTATTATTCAGTTTATTCAGAAACGGGTAGCTGAGATAAAAGAAAATCCAGATATAGAATCACTTGAAAATCTTACATATTACAATAAAAATATTCCAATGTTAGAGAATAAAACAATTTTTGTGCAAGAGAATGATCTTAGCCCGGAAATAAATACTATTGAAAAAATTACTGAGTATTATCCCTATAAAGTGAATATTGTGTCTGGGGATGAAATTGAACAGGCTATAAAGGGAAAATACGAGAATATTGTAGTATTGCATAGTGTAGGACCGGGTATTTCAGAAAATGTAGGTCGTTGCTACAAAATGCTTTTTGGTGCTGATGATTCACGAATGTATTTTTATAACTACCATACAATTAATCCAAAAAGACCTAATGGTTTACTTTCAAGGGACTTAAAAAGGTTATGCAGGTTTTGAAGTAAAGAAGTTAAAAGTGAACTAAAGTTGAGAAGAGTAGAAATTATAACTTTAGACACTTTAGGCACTTCTTTATTTAGTCACTTAGGTATTCCAAACTTTAAGCACTGAATAGTTAATATTACTTTGAGATAGTATCATTTTTAAAGAAAGTGTTTCTTTTCTATCTTTGTATACTTAAAAAATTCGCCTGATGGCAAAAAATGAAGCTTCAATACCAAAAGGAACCCGTGACTTTTTACCCGGGGAGATGGTTAAAAGAAACTATATTTTTAAAACTATCCGTACCGTTTTCGAGCGTTTCGGATACCTCCCGATTGAAACTCCTGCTATGGAGCAGGCATCTACCCTCACAGGTAAATACGGAGAGGAAGGAGACCGGTTACTTTTCAGGATATTGAATTCGGGAAATTATCTTGCAGATGTTTCAGATGATGAAATTCTTGAAAGGAATGTAAATAAACTTAAAACCTCTTTGTCTGATAAAGGTCTTAGATACGACCTGACAGTTCCGTTTGCGAGATTTGTTGTTCAGCATCTGAACGAGATCACATTTCCATTTAAACGATATCAGATACAACCTGTTTGGAGAGCAGACAAACCACAGAAAGGACGCTATAGAGAATTTTTTCAATGTGATGTTGATGTGATTGGCAGTAATTCTCTCTTAAATGAGGTTGAACAGATCCAGATTATTGACGAGATATTTAAAAATTTGGGCATAAGAATAATAATCAGGATAAATGACAGGAGAATTCTTTTTGGAATTGCTGAAGTGATTGGTGAAGCAGATAAAATTATACCAATTACTATTGCAATTGATAAACATGATAAAATTGGAGCTCATAAAGTGAATGAAGAGATGGCGGTGAAAGGTATTTCAGAAAAAGCTATCCGTGAATTACAACCCATACTTGGTCTTACTGGTTCTGTTGAGGAAAAACTCAATAAATTAGAAAATAAAATCCTTTTACGCTCCAGAATTGGCAGAAAAGGGGTGGATAAGATGAAAAGATTGTTTGACTATCTTAAAACCCTTGACCTCGAAGTTAATCCGGTTTTTGACTTAACTCTTGCAAGGGGATTGGACTATTATACCGGAACAATTATTGAAGCAAACTCAATTGAAATGAAGATTGGCAGCTTGTGTGGTGGGGGAAGATATGATGACCTGACAGGAATTTTTGGACTGAATGATGTTTCAGGTGTTGGTGTAAGTTTTGGAGCCGATCGTATTTATGATGTGATGGAGAAAAAAGATAAGTTCCCTGAAGATATTACCTCTACAACAACCCTTATGTTTGTGAATTTTGGAGAAAAGGAAGAGATACACTGTCTTTCACTATTAGCTGAAATACGCAAATCAGAAATCAGAGCTGAATTGTTTCCCGATAAGGTAAAAATAAAAAAGCAGATGAATTATGCCAACCAAAAGAATGTAGAATATGTTGCTTTAGTTGGGGAAGATGAAATGAAAAACGGGTTAATTACCTTGAAAAACATGAAAACCGGGGATCAGGAGCTAATTACACTTGAAGAGCTAATTGAAAAACTATCATAACTGTTCTGCAACAATCCTGAAACGAGAAATTTCACAATTTTTACAAAGACTTTACTTCACTGGTAAAGCTTGCTTTATGTCTGTTGGATGATTCTGATAATGAGTATGCTTTCCAACAGATATTATATTGAATGCAATATTTAATTAATCGCTACTTTTATCCGGTAATTTATATTTAAAAATTTAAGTATGTCAATAGTTATAACAGGAAAAAACCTGACAATAGAAAAACTTGTTAGAGTTGCACGCAATAATGAGAAAGTTGAATTGCATCCGGATGCAAAAGAAAAGATTAAGATTTGCCGGGCTATGCTTGAAAAGAAAATTCAGGCACATGAAATTATGTATGGAGTAAATACCGGTATAGGAGAGTTTTCAGAAGTTGTTCTTGATGATAGCCAGATTAAGCAGTTTCAGAAATATCTGATATATAATCATGCTGCCGGAATAGGAGATCCGGCTCCAGTAGAATATGTTAGGGGAGCAATGCTTGGTAGAATAAATGTTCATGCTAATGGTAGATCCGGTTGCCGGCCCGAGATTACTGAAACTTTGGTTGAAATGCTTAATAAAGGTGTTACCCCTTATGTTTGTCAAAAAGGTTCGGTTGGGGCATCTGGTGATCTGGCCCCGATGTCACAAATTGCCTTGATATTACTTGGTGAAGGAGAAGCATATTATAAGGGTGAGTTGATGGAAGGGAAAAAAGCCATGGATAAGGCAGGAATTGCAATACCCGGATTGGAAGCAAGAGATGGTTTAGCTACCATTAATGGGTCGAACTTATTGACTGCAATGAGTGCTTTGTTTATTTATGACGCTAATAACTGGCTTAAACAGGCTGAGATAGCAGCTGCAATGTCGCTTGAGGCTCTTAAAGCTAATATGAAACCATATACTCCAAAATTGCACGAAGCAAGGGGTTTTAAAGGTGCTGTCCGAAGTGCCAAAGCAATTCAGAAACTCATTGAAGATGGTGACCTGATTAATGGAATTATAAAATGTAAAGTACAGGATGCTTATTCTATGAGATCAACTCCTCAGGTAATCGGCTCTGCTCATGATGCCCTGGCATATGCCCGTTCACAAGTTGAAATTGAGTTGAATGGAGTGGGCGATAACCCTGTGTTTTTCCCGGAAGAAAATATGCAACTTACCGGAGCCAACTTTCAGGGCACTCCTGTATCTTTACCTATGGATATGGCCGGGGTGGCAATTACCATGGTTAGTGTGATGTCTGAGAGAAGAATGAACAGATTGAATAACCCCGCTCTTAGCGTTGGATTGCCGGCTTTCCTTACAAAAGGGGCAGGAATGTTTTCCGGATTGATGCTAAGTCAGTATACCGCTGATATGCAAATAGTAGAACAAAAAATATTATCAGCACCTGCATCCATACAGTCTATTCCTGCAGCTGCCGACCAGGAAGATTTTGTTTCAATGGGAATGAATACCGCAATTAAAAACTCACAAATACTTGATAACGCGTATGGAATATTAGGTATCGAGTTGATGGCTGCTGCACAAGCTCTGGATTTTAGAGAATATGAATTTGGTAAAGGAGTAAAAAAAGCAAAGGAAATAATTAGAAAATATGTTGATTTTCTTGATATTGACAGACCTTTATACCATGACCATACAAGGATGAAAGAGCTTGTTAAGTCGTGTGAAATTCTTCATGAAGTAGAAAAAGTTGTTGGGAATCTGGATTAACCCGGAAAATTCTGTGAATTTTACCTGTTTCCAACAGGACTTGTCATCCTTGTAATGCAGGCGGAAAAACTTGTAACCTGGCTTGTGGTGCTCTAAAATTTTTGTTGGTTTTGGCTAATACGCCTGTTCCTGAGTTGACGGAGAAGAAAAATTTTATATTGTTCTTCAGCAATATAAATCTGCATTACTTTTTTTATGGGCAGAACCTCTTTGAATTTCTCATGGTATGTTAGTAAAAGGTCAGATTCCTCTTTTATAAGACGAATGAACTTTCCGGTCATCTCTTCAATTTCCTTCTCAGATAAATTATTGAGATTCTGTATGTAATAACGGGTTGTACTTCTTCTGTTCTGAATGATTTTATTTTTACGTGCCTGGTAATCATTATAAACAGGCCAGAATTCCTGGGCTTCCTTAGTTGTCAATTGTAGTTTCTTAGTAAAAAAGCCAATCTTTTGCACCTGGAGTTCCTGAATTTTTTCATAATTCTGTGATGAAACTGTCCGTGGTCCCAGGAAAAATAAAATAAGGCAATAAAACAGCCAATTCTTTAAATCTTTCATCTGTAAATGTTTTATAAATGATTTGCAATTATATAAATATCAATGTTTTCATTAAGTAGATAATCAATTATCTCTTCACTCAAATCATCATCTGTTTTAACAGGTTGTTGTTCTTGTTCTTCAAGCAGCTCTATTATCAGTGTATTGTCAACATCGTTCGAGTAGAAATCCATATACTCGGCAATTTCCTGGTTGCTGATTTGCGAATCTGAATTCCTGTTGATAAAGTATCTGAACCCGGTATATCCTATCAGGGCAAAGCCAAGAATAGCAGCAGCAAGTGCCAGGTGTGGCTTTATATAGTCAATAATACTGGTTACAGGCTTAATGACTGCTTTTTCACGTGCATGAATGTTAGCTTTTATCTTTTCCGGTAGATTGTCGAAATAATTATCCGGTACCCTGAAAGGATTTTCCTTCTTCAACCCGGAAAACTCTTGTTCAGATTGTTTTTTCATATTTATTGATCCTTCCTGCAATTGTTTGACAATAGAAAGTTAAGAAGGTTTAATCATTAATTAAAATTTCTTTGATCTTTTTTACCGCATGATGATAAGAAGCCTTCAGGGCTCCAACTGAAGTGCCAAGTATCTCAGCAATTTCATCATACTTCATTTCATCAAAATATTTCATATTAAAAACAAGCCGTTGCTTTTCAGGGAGTTTTAATATAGCTTTTTGAAACTTTAGCTGGGTTTCATCACCATCGAAATAAATGTCCCCTTCAAGCGTGTTTTGCAGCTTATTCTCTAAATCGATAAAATGGATCCGTGTTTTTTTTCTCGAATATTTCAGGTGACTGAGAGCTTCATTTGTTGCTATCCTGAATAGCCATGTAAATAGCTTCGAGTCGCCCCTGAATTTTCCTAAATTATTCCATACTTTAATAAAGGTTTCCTGTATTACATCATTAGCATCCTCATGGGTAATGACGATCTTACGAATATGCCAGTATAATTTTTCCTGGTACTTTTTCACAATCAAGCCGAAAGCATAATCAGGATTTTCTCCGGCATTGAATAAATGCAAAAGTTCTTTGTCGCCATAGCTATTTTTCACTACACTGAGATCTTTCTGAATAATAATGCTTTATGATCAATATCTTATCAGCTTTAGCATTTTCCCGGGTTACAATATCCTGAGAGTACCGGATTTACCCGGCTCAATTTCAAATGATTTTTCAATAGTATAATAAACACTTTTTGCATTCCTGGGTTTAAAGATTACACGGTAATTACCCGGTAATAAAACAAGATTAGTTACTTTGTTTTTGGTATCTATATTATAGATCCACTCAAGGTTATTTTTCTTTTCCAAAAACAGACCGCAATATCCTTCTGCACCAAAACTAATAGTAATAATACCGGGACGAGGAATTTGAATGGTAGTGGTTTCGCTCTGAGAAATAACTACATCGTTAATAAGAAGCCGTGGGAGAGTTGGTATTTCTATGTCATACTTTCCAATTAAATATTTTTCAGAGTTATTTACTTTTTGAATGTTTAAAGTGGATTTTTGACCGGCTTTCCTGACAAAAAATTCCAAATTTCTGAATTGGTTGCCACCTGGAGGTTTAATAATAAAATCTCCCTGTGGAGCATCAATAGCAATTATGTTATGTTTGCCGCGATTTAAATGTATTGAATCAAGTGTTACAGGGGGTATTGTATGAACAACCATTTTGTATCTTATCATTGGGTCAAGATACAATGTATCGGGATTTCCCCGGTGGTTAATAGCATGAATAAAGTTGTACATGATCCTTCCTGAATTAAGATCATAAAAGGTCATGTTTATATTTGTTTCACTGGGATACCCAAAAGAATCAATCAGGTTTACCTGTGCTGTAGTTTTGTTAAGTGTCTTTGAGATTATCAAATCAAGAGCATCCTTGAAGTTGGTCTCCTTTTGGGTATCAAAATAGGTGCCAACACAATTCAGGGATTTTTCAAATTGCGGGTCAATTCCTATCCCAATTACAAAGGGTTCAAGAAATATTCCTTCTTTTTGCAGCCGTTTTGAAATTTCACAAGGATCACCATCACATGCTTCAATACCATCGGTAATTAAGATAATTATATTCCTGCAATTATCACATTTCGGAAAATCATTACCTGCTTGCTCGAGAGAATAGGCAATGGGTGTAGTCCCTTTGGGGATGAGATATCTCATGCGATGTTTAATATTTCTTCCGTTTTTGGGCGCGAAAGGAACTTCAAGCTTTGTATCACCGCAGTCCTGAGGAGGAACCACACTTTGATGTCCATACAATCTTAATGCCATTTCAACATTGGGAACTTTCTCAAGACTATCAATAGTTTGATAAAGGAATTCCCGTGCGACCGTGATCTTTTTTTCATTTTGCCACAAACCGGCCATGCTTTGTGAACAATCAAGTATAAATAATATACGGGTTAAAGGTTCCCTGTTGACTTGAGTTTGTGATTGTAACTGAAAGATTATAAGGGTTGAGAAAACCAGGGCAAATAATGTGCTTTTAATCATAAATACTGAAATTAATCCTTTCTCAAATATAGAACAAAGCCGTGTAAATCAATTCAAAAATCAGTAAAAATTGATATGAACATGTATATTTGTAGTTTGCAAAATGTGACTGGAGCTAAAACAAAATCTGAAAACATCTTTTATCATTTGGAATGCGTTTTTTTTTGTAACAGTTTAAAATGTAATTTTATGGCTGAATAAAGGAAAGAAATATGGCATTGAACTGTGGAATAATCGGGATTACAAATACGGGAAAAACAACCTTATTTAATTGTATTTCACCTGTTAAAGGCGAAATAACAAATTTTGCATTCAGTGCAACGAAGTCAAATATTGGAATTATTAAAGTGCCGGACCAAAGACTTCAGGAACTTGAAAAGTTGCATTCAACGAAAAAAGTTGTTCCAACCACAGTAGAGATTGTAGATATACCTGGTCTTGCAAAGGGCTCAAGTAGGGGTGAAGGTGTTGGGAACAAATTCCTGAATGATATTCGCAATGCCGATGCACTGATCCATCTGATCAGATGTTTCGATGATGAGAATCTGCCTCATATCGAAGGATCCGTTGATCCGGTCAGAGACCTTGAAACCATAGAACTCGAACTCCAGATAAAGGATATTGAATCTGTCGAAAAGAAGCTGGAAAAAATTGAGAAAATGGCAAAATCAGGTGAAAAAGATGCTGGAAAGAACGCGGAAGTTCTGCGCGTAATTAAAAATCATCTGGAGAACTTTCAGCCGACAAGGACATTGAAATTGAGTGATGAAGAGAGTAAATATGCTGAAGATTTGTTTCTGCTAACGGCAAAACCAGTAATGTATGTATGTAATGTGGATGAAAAATCAGCAGTGTCGGGAAACTGGTATGTGGATAAGGTGAAGGAAGCGCTGAAAAACGAAGAAACGGAAATACTTGTTATTGCTGCGGGCCTGGAAGCTGAGATTGCAGAATTGGAGGATGAAGATGACAGGAATGATTTTCTAAAAGATGTTGGCCTTTCTGAACCCGGTGTGAATAAATTCATTAGGGCAGCATATAAACTGCTTAAATTAAGAACTTTTTTTACGATGGGACCTAAGGAAATAAGAGCCTGGACTATTAAAGAGGGCGCTAATGCAAGGAAAGCTGCTGGTATTGTCCATAGCGACATGGAAAGGGGATTTATACGGGCTGAGGTGATGAAATATGACGATTTTGTATCACTGGGTTCTGAACATAAATGCCGTGAAGCAGGGAAATTATATGTTGAAGGTAAAAACTATAGTGTTGAAGATGGTGATATTTTACATATTCGATTTAATGTCTGAGGCTATGAAAAGTATCATAAAATATATTTTTGAACTTCTAATTGTTTTGTTTATCATGCATCCGGTTTATGGACAACAGGACAATCAAGCTTCAGAAGCTGCAAAATACCTCGAAGAAAGGGGAGAGGTTGATTTGAAAATAATCAGCCATGATCTGCAATTAATTAACAAATTATCTGAGATACTCTCTGTTGTTAATGTTGATGGCAATGTAATCACATGTAATGCCAATGCGGATGAGTTTATCAAATTCCTTGCGCTCGGGAAAGAATATGTCGTAATTCAGCCTGCTGCATATTACTACAAACCGGGGGATTATAAAGGTATTGTTGAGGATTGGCAAACCTATCCCACTTATGAAGAGTATGATTCGATAATGCACGATTTTGTTATAAAATACCCCGATATCTGCAAAATCGATACAATCGGATATAGCGTCGAGGACAGACTTTTGTTAGGTGTGAAAATATCAGATAATGTTACCGAACCCGAAAATGAACCTGAAGTATTACTTACATCAACAATGCACGGCGACGAAACAGGAGGATATATCCTGATGCTCAGATTGATAGATTATCTGCTTGAAAATTATTCCAGCCAAACACGGGTTACATCCCTTATTGACAGTCTTCAAATATGGATCAATCCCCTGGCAAATCCTGATGGTACATATGCCGGTGGTAACCATACAATTTCCGGTGCTACCCGCCGGAATGCAAATTCAGCAGACCTGAACCGGAACTATCCCGATCCGGAAGATGGTCCACATCCGGATGGACTTGAATACCAGCCGGAAACAACTTCAATGATGGAGTTTATGTCAAAGCACCATTTTGTAATCTCGGCAAATTTCCACTCGGGAGCTGAAGTAGTGAATTATCCCTGGGATACCTGGCAAACTTATGATGAGGAAGAACCAACCTTTCATTCTCCCCATCCCGATGATAACTGGTTTCAGCTTATTAGCAAGGAATATGCAGATACTGCCCAATTTTTCAGTCCGGCCGGCTATTTTACTAACCCTGCCTCCAGTGGATTTATATTAGGCGGTAACTGGTATATGATCAACGGTGGCAGACAGGATTGGGTAACCTATTTCATTCAGGGCAGGGAAGTAACAATCGAACTGGATAATTCGTATATAACTCCTGAAAATGAACTGGATGATCTTTGGAATTATAACTACCGGTCGTTTCTAAATTATATCTCCCAGGCTTTGTATGGAATACACGGTGAAGTTACCGATTCTGTTACAGGGCAACCATTACTTGCTAAGATATGGATTGAGGAACATGATCAGGACAGCTCACATGTATACTCCGATTCGATTACAGGAGAATTTATCAGGTTGCTTAATGAAGGGAAATATAATTTAATGATCACATCTGACGGGTATGAGGAAAAGAAACTTGACAGCATCGACATAATAAATTATCAGAGTAATCACTTGCAGATCAAATTAGTACCTGTGGGTTACGGTATTACTAAAAAATGGATTGATAAACATCAGGTACTGAAGCTTTATCCTGATCCTGTACAAGGGATCCTGAATATCGAAATAAAACCGGGAATGCCCGGATTATTTGCAGTTGAAATAATCAGCATTAATGGGAAAATTATACGTTACATAAACAATATTAGCGTTCTTTATGAAGGAATAGTTGTTAAAACTGATGTAAATGAACTAAGTGGAGGTATTTATTTCATTCGCCTCAGAAATAACAACAATGTATGGGTTAAAAAGTTTATTAAATCAGAATAGAAAAAATCTTAAATCACAAACAATGCTTAAAGCCGGGAATCTTTTTTATCTTGTTTTTATATTTTTTGCATCCTTATTTAATATTTCAGCTCAGTCAGGACCGAAGATTCCTTCCGGGAAGCCAAAGCTAATAGTTGGAATTGTGATTGAACAAATGCGATATGAATACCTGCCGAGGTACTGGGATAAACTAAGTGACAAAGGATTCAAAAGGTTGATTAACGGAGGTTCTTTTTGCAGGAATGCCCGTTACAATTATCTGTTCACACAATCGGCTCCGGGACATTCAACTATCTCCACCGGTTCATATCCATCTGAACATGGTATTGTTTCTGACAACTGGTTTAACAGGTTGCTGAATAAAAAAATTTATGCCACTTCTGATATGCGTATGCTGCCTGTTGGTGGTAGTTTTGAAACCGGACAAAATTCGCCTGCTAACTTGTTGCCTTCTACCTTTTCCGATGAACTTAAAATATTTAATAACTCCCGTTCCAAAATAATTGGTGTTGGTATGGATCCTCATGCTGCTATTTTATCAACAGGACACATGGCTGATTGTGCCTATTGGTATGATGATAAGACCGGTACATGGATGACCAGCAGTTTCTATATAGACTCTCTGCCTGGTTGGGTTAATGAATTCAATAATAAAGCTTTGCCTGATATTTATCTTGAACGGATATGGAAACCTCTTTTTCCAATAGGTGAATATACTGAAAGTCAGCCGGATACAAGTCGATATGAGAAAGGAATAAAAAATCAGAATAACTTTCCTTACGATCTGGATATACTTAGCAGGATAAACAGGAATAAAAGAGATTATTCTGTTATGAGATATACCCCTTTTGGTGATACATACGTTAAAGATTTTGCTATTACAGCAATTCTGGAGGAAGAACTCGGGGAGGATGATATTACTGATATGATTGCTATAAGTTTTTCGGTATTGGATTTTATTGGACATTCTTTTGGGCCAAATTCTGTAGAAATGGAGGATGCTTTCCTTGTATTGGACAGGGACCTTGCACATTTACTTGATTTCCTTGAAGATACCTTTGGAAAGGAGAACATCCTGGTTTATCTTACTGCTGCACATGGGATATCTGCTTCCCCGCAGTTATTAGAAAGTAAAGGTCTTACTACAGGCAAATTTGCTTCATTAAAGGCTATTTCACTTTTGAAAAGTTATTTAAATGTCACCTATGGAGAAGGTGACTGGGTACTTGGTTATCATGGACAACAAATCTTCCTGAATCGCAACTTAATTGAAGATTCACGGTTATCACTTGAGGATTTTCAAATCAGGGTAGCCGGTTTTATTATCCAGTTTTCGGGTGTTGCTAATACGGTTACATCTTCAACTTTGCAAACAACACAGTTCACGGGGGGAATTAATGAAAAGATCAGGAATAGCTTTAATCAGGCAAGGTCGGGAGATGTGATTATCAATCTGAAACCCGGATGGATTGAAGAGAATGGGAATGTTGCTGAACATAACTCTGCCTGGTCATATGATGTTCATGTTCCGCTTATTTGGTATGGGTGGAAAGTCCTTCGAAATGTAATTCACCACAGGGTGGATATTATCGAAATAGCGCCTACATTATCCTATATGCTTAATATTCCTTATCCAAATGCGAGTACTGCCGATCCAATACAGGAGGTAATCAAATAAAGTTGAAAGGAGAAGAAAAGGCAAAAGGCAAAAGGGAAGAATGAAGAGTTGAGTAAGGTGAGTAAATGATAAAATGAGTAAATGATAAAATGAAGAAATAAGGAGATGATAAGAAGATAGGCGAAGAGGTGAAGTTTAAACCGGATTTTATTGGTTGAAAAAGGATTTTGCGAGGAGCGAAGCGACGAAGCAAACTCCCAAAAATAACCAGAATGTCAAATAAATGAACTGTCATAAGCTTTACGAAAAGTCTTGAAAGATTGCTTCACTTCGTTCGCAAAATCTGTATACTTATTATGCTTTAAACATTTTAGCATTCTAGGCACTTTAGACATTGAATAGTTACCGAAAAATTTATTTAATATGCGAAGGTTTCTGCTTTTTTTCATAATAACTTCTGTTTATTTCTCTGTAGCAGCGGGACAGGATAAGCTTATCAGCAACGAAGTTATAATGACCAGAATAAAGTACGGATTGGACTTTATGTATAACTACGAATTTAAAAAAGCTGATTCCCTGTTCAGGATAATTGAAAATGAAATTCCTAACCATCCGGTTGTCCCATTTCTCGAAGGACTAAGTATTTTTTGGCAAAATGCGCCTCTTAATCCAAATAATTCAGATGCAGTGAATATGTTTATCCAAAAGATGAAAAAAAGTGCCGCGTTATCTGATGAAGTGATGAAAAGCGGGGATGATTATATTGAAGGCAGTTTCTTCAGTCTTGTTGCACATGCAATGCAGATGATGTATTATGCTGACAATGATCAGATTATTAAGGTAATAAAACATATTCCTTACTCCTATAGGCGTGTAGTGAAGGCTTTTGATTTAAAAGATGCTTTTAAGGAATATAAGTTTTTTACGGGTCTTTATAGTTATTATATTGAAGCATATCCTGAAGCTCATCCGGCTTATAAACCTTTGCTGATATTTCTTCACAAAGGTAGCCGGATTGAAGGGCTAAAGGAACTTAATTGGATAGCAAACAATTCAGTTTTTATGAAAGCTGAGGGGCTATTCTTTTTACATCATATTTATTTGAGTTACGAATGCAATCCTCGAATGGCTTTGAATTATGCAGAGCAACTGCATGAATTATACCCGGATAACACTTTTTATCTTGTTCATTTGATCTTTAATCTTTTTGTTGTTAATGATTATGAGAAAGCAGCTGAACTAATACCAATGCTTGAACAGCAAAAAAAATCAGATGATTTTGCACAAATGATGGAATTGATTTTTAATGGGATGATAGAAGAACTCGTTAACCACAACTACAAAGTGTCTGAAAAATTATATAAAAAAGGTATTGAGATGGCTGTTGAGTTCAATCCGCGGGTAGATACTTACACCGCTCTGGCATATGCAGGATTAAGCAGGATATATGAAAGAGAAGGAATGGTTAAACTGGCAAAAGAGAACAAAAAAATTGCATTTGGAAAAACAGATTATCCATGTATTTTGGAATAATTTTTGTTTGTTATTTTTAAGCCTGTTTTTATTGAATATTGGGTTTAAATTATCTTTTTTATATATTTGCATTCTTAAATAAATTTGTTTAATAAAATTATTTGTTATGATGAAGTATAAACAACTATTTTTAATTATTGTGTCAGCTTTTATTTTAGCGCCTTTTACTGGAATTTCGCAGACCAACAACGATGCAATTTCAGCCTATAATGAAGGAGCACAGTTAATAAAATCTGATCCCGGGGGTGCAATTGAAGCATTTAACAAATGCATCAAACTATGTGATATTGTAGGTGATGACGCAGAAGAGACCAGAGTACTTGCTGAAACCCAGTTGCCAGGATTGTATTATAAACTTGCAATGGAATCATATAAGCAGAAAAAAATTGAAGAAGCTATTGAAAGGTTTAAAAAAGCCGGAGAGATAGCTGATAAATACAATAACAGTAATATCTTGGCGAAAGCAAATAAAGTTATTCCGCAACTCTATATGGTTCAGGGGAATTCACTAATGAAACAAAATCCACAGGAAGCATTGAAAAACCTGGATAAAGCTGTTGAATTGAACCCTAACCTGACCAAAGCATATTTATCAAAAGGATTAATTTACAAAGATCTTGATGACGAATTAAATATGAAAGCCTCACTTACTAAAACAATTGAGCTTGGGTTTGCAAATAACGATATTAAAACGGCGGATCAGGCTGAGCAGGTGCTCAGAACTTTCTATTTTAATAAAGCTGTTATATCTCTCCAGGCTGAGAATATGGATGAAGCTGAAACAAGTTTTAAAAGTGCTGTCGAATATGGATCAAAAAATCCAATGGTATATTTTCAATTGGGAAAAATCTATAATTCTAAAAAGCAGTACGAATTAGCAGTGAAAACACTTAAGAGAGCTGAAGAATTTGAAAATGGTGGAGATACTGAGAAAGCAGGGATATTCTACGAGATGGGGAATGCCTATATTGGTCTTGACAATAACAGTGAAGCATGTATTGCCTTTAAAAAAGCAATGTTTGGTGATTATGCCGAGGGTGCTAAATATCAAATTGAAGTTGTGCTTAAGTGCAATTAAGATATTTTACTTAATGGTAGTGTGAAAAATTCCGCCTTCAGGCGGTTTTTTTTGTTCCTGTTAATTGATAGAGTTATTTGCATAATTCCTTTTAACGAAAGCCCCTTGATTAATATAAAGAATAACGTTATTAATAACGTAATTAATAACGTTATTTATTTAATTGGCATTGTACGTTATATTTATGGAAATGATAGCAATTAGAACAATTATTTCTTGTAAAGTTATGAACTCCATTTCTTTGTGATGTCGCTAACCTTTTTCAGAAAGGAAGTATCTTTCTCAATTGCATTTCCAATAACAATAATATCAGCGCCGGCATTTAGTATATTTTTAGCATCTTCAGTATTTCTGATACCGCCGCCAACAATAAGAGGTACTTCAATGTTCTTTTTTACACGGGTAATTATTTCTGTTTTTATAGGATGCTGTGCACCGCTACCGGCTTCAAGATAAATTAGCTTGAAACCAAGCATTTCTCCGGCAATAGCTGTGGCTGATGCAATATCCGGTTTATCAGATGGAACAGGTTTAGTATTGCTGATATATTCAACCGAAGTGGATTTCCCATTCTCAACAAGGATATACCCGGTTGAAATTACTTCCATCCCTGAACCTTTTATCATTGAAGCAGCTGCAACATGATTACCGATAAGCAAATCAGGATTACGACCCGAAATAAGAGATAAAAACAGTATTCCATCAGCATTATCACTGATTTGAAGCAAGTTGCCGGGAAAAAGTAAAACAGGTATTTCTGAATTTTCTTTTATTTTTTGAATAAAGGGGGCGACAGGAGTAGAGACAAGGCTGCCACCAACAAGAATAAAATCTGTTTCTGTTTTGCCGGCTTCTATTAAGGTGTGCTTTAGTGACTGGTCATTATATTCATCAGGATCAAGAAGAAGGGCAAATAATTTTTTCCCATTTAATACCTGCTTAACTATCCAATCGTAGATCATAAATTAATCTTTACTCGTATAGACGATAATATAATTATCATATTTGAAATAATTCAAATCAAATTCTTCGTTAATCTTTTCACTGTTAACTTTACCCTTAATAACACCTTTATTATTTACAGGAAATGGTTTAATGAATAGATTTAGTCTGAAATTAATATCTTTCTTGTCACATACCTTATATAGCGCCTCCTTGGCACACCAGTGAATATAGAGATGATATTTCTCAGTGAGATTATTCTTATTGATCGATTCATTGTCGTTAATGAACTTATGAGCAATTTTTCTGATCCTGTGGGACATATATTCAAGATCAATTCCAACTCTTTTAGTTTTATTCAGAAGTATTGATGTAAGGTTTTTTGAATGAGAAATACTAATATTATGAGAACCATCATCAAGATAAGGCTTCCGGTTACCATTATATATGATTTTTGTTTTAAAATTAACCATTTTTCTTAATAGTGCCCGTACACTCAGGAATTCAAGCTTTCGTGCATGACTAAGGAATCCGTTAAAACGATCAAGTTCCGTGTCGGAAAGTTTAATCTGGTCAAGGAGTACATTAATATCTTCAGTAATCTCCCATATCCCCAATATACTTCCATCTTCCAGTTTTTTTTTCAGGATCATTCCCATGATAAAGAATCCATTTTTCTCAGAAAAACCAAGGCAAGTTAATAAAAAAATATCACCAAATCCGGGATTTATTTTTTCCAGTTCATAGTTTCTATCAAGTGCATTATATCTTCTTTGATAAAAGCGATTACAGGAGCAAGAGAATCTTCCGCAGGCTCAACCATGAAATACAAGGCACCTCTTAAATAATGATCTGTACTGTCTGTTAACCAGAATTGGACAGATGAAGCAGCATCACCGTGAATGTCGTATAAGATACCATAAACTTTTTTTTCAGGATTTTGAAATATTTCTTCGTGAATAGCATCAGCTTTAATTGTGTGTTTATAAACCAGTGTGTGAGCATCTTCAACCATTTCATCAAGGTTATTATGAATCTGTTTATAGCTAATATGGATATTTGCATTATATGCCGGGTATAATATGTTTATCCAGCATGGTTCAGTATTAAAATCGGTGTCAGCTGCTATTCTGGAATAAACCGGGTACTCAAAACTATAGGGGCATACTGAATCAAAAAGATGGTACTTCTTTTGAGGCAGGTCGATCCTGAAATATCCCCGTGGTTTGGGAACAGTCTGTTTTTTACATGATGTTCCGCCAAACAGACCCCCCAATATTACAAAAGTTAACAGGAATAGTATGGTTGATTTGCTATTGTTTTTTTTCATTTTCAGTCTTTGAAAAACCTTCAATCCTGACTTCTATTTCTTTAATTCGACGGTTATCAACCGATGTAACGTTGAATACAAAATTGCTGTACTTGATAACATCATCCTTCATAGGAATTTCCCCTTTTAATTCAAGAATAAGTCCGGCAAGTGTATCAGCTTCGCCTTTTACTTTATCAAAAACACCAATTTTTGATCCGGTAATCTTATAAAAATCATTAAGTTGTGTTTTTCCTTCAAAAAGAAAAACATTTTCACCAAGTTTTTTATAAGTTGGTTCCTCCTCGTCATATTCATCTGTAATTTCACCAACGATCTCCTCCAGAATATCTTCAAGTGTTATTAATCCATATGTTCCTCCGTATTCGTCCAGAACAATGGCCATATGGATCTTTTTTGCCTGGAATTCTTCAAGAAGATCATTTATCTTTTTTGTTTCAGGTACAAAATAGGGTGGTCGAATAAGAGATTGCCACCTGAAAGTATTTGGTTTGTGCATATGGGAAAGCAGGTCTTTTATATACAACATTCCTTTAATGTTGTCGAGTGATTCAATATAAACAGGTATCCTTGAATAACCTGAAGAGATAATTTCGGGTAAAAGGTCGGTGAATTTTGTATCAATATTAATAGCGAAAATATCCATTCTTGCTTTCATTATTTCTTTTGCATCAATATTCCCGAACCGGACAATGCCCTTGAGAATCTCTTTATCTTCGGTTATTTCGGTTGACGGAAGATCGAGAACTTCAGACAGATCATCCATGGAAATATCATCCTTTAAACGAGTAAATTTTTTCTGAATAATAGATGTTGATGATATTAGAACCAGACTGATTGGTTTAAAAATCTTATCAAGAATTGTGAGAGGTGTAGCCATTAACCTGGCAAATTTAATTGCAAATTGTGTCGCGTATATTTTGGGCAGAATTTCTCCAAATAGTAAGAGCAGGAAGGTTATAATTACCACCCGGAAAATAAACCCGATTACTCTGGCATCAGACAGATCCACTATTCTGTTGATAATATAGTTCGATATGATTACAATCCCGACATTAACAAAATTATTAGATATAAGAATAGATCCAAGTAACCTTTCGGGCATATCAATTAATTTCATGATACGGTTAGATTTCTTGCTTTTTTCCCGTTTGAATCTATCTATGTCTGAAGGTGAAAGTGAAAAATATGCCACTTCCGATCCGGAGATAAATGCTGAACATATAAGAAGCAGGATCAATACTGTTAACCAGACAAAAATAATGGGGTTAAAAGAATGGAAAGTAATATTGCTGCTTATTAGCGGCATCCACGAGTAAGGATCATCTGTTTCCAAACTAAATGAATATATGTTTATAACTTATTTAACGGACTAAAATGGAAGATCGTCATTTTCTTCCGTGGTTGAAGTATCCTGGTTCTCGAAATTACCAGTGGCCTTGTCTATGCTGGATGTTGTAATATCCTGATTATCAGATTTTGCAACGGGGGCGTCTTCTTCAGAAGGAGGAGGAATACTGTTTCTGTCACTTTTACGTCCAAGCATTTGCATATTGTCTCCAATAATTTCTGTAATGTAACGTTTATTTCCATCCCTGTCATCGTACGACCGTGTTCTGATCTTTCCTTCTATGTAAAGCTGAGACCCCTTGTTTACATATTTTTCAACCACTTCGGCTAATCCCCTCCACATAACAATATTGTGCCATTCAGTGTTTGTAACCTTTTCTCCTTGTTTATTCTTATATGTTTCGCTTGTTGCAAAAGGAAAATTAGCAACAGCTACACCGCTGTCCAGATATCTTACTTCAGGATCTTTTCCAACATTACCTACCAGAATTACTTTGTTTATTGACATATTGTTTAATTTCTTTTATTGTAACTATTCTCAGTGTCTTAAGTCAAAAATGATTAAATGCGTAAATGATAAAATTGTTACGAGTTACGGGTTTCGGGTTTCTATGTAGAACCCTGACTGCTGACTGCCGACTTCTTCTTCATCGTTAATTTGCTAATTCGTTATTTTGTTAATTGTTATTCGTAATACGTTATATGTGACTGCCGACTGCCGACTGCCGATTGCAGACTGATTCGTTTCTTTTAATTACAAAAATAGTAAAAAAAATAGTTAAGTATTTCGTTTATTGTTGGAAATCTTTTATATTTGCACACTTGATATTAAAACCGATGTAAAATATTGATAACTAAAGATTTTAAAAAATGACAAAAGCAGACATTGTAAACGAAATTTCGAAAAATACCGGTATTGAAAAGGTAACAGTACAAAAGACAATTGAAGCTTTCATGGAAACTGTTAAGGATTCACTTGTAAAAGATAAAAATGTATATCTTCGTGGATTTGGCAGTTTTATTGTGAAAAAGAGAGCTAAAAAAACTGCAAGGAATATTTCTAAGAATACTACAATAATTATTCCTGAGCATTTCATCCCTGCCTTTAAGCCTTCAAAAACATTTGTTGGTAAGGTGAAGAATAATGTTAAACATTAGAAGGAATTTCTGAACATTACTTCGCAAATTAATGAATTTATGCCTAGCGGAAAGAAGAAGAAAAGACATAAGATGTCAACGCATAAGCGGAAAAAGCGCCTGAGAAAAAACAGGCATAAAAAGCGGAAGTAAACATCCGTTTCCTAATTCATTTATTAATGTGTTTTACTATTTAACCTAAAGGTTTGTTAGCCTTTAGGTTTAGCTAGTTGTAGTATTGTGAAATAGTGCGGTTGATAATTTAACATGAGGATATTGTGAGCCAGGATCTGGTAATTAGTTACTCTCCCTCTGAGATAAATAGCGCCTTTCTTGAGAATAAACGATTAGTTGAACTTAAGAAGGAAAAGACTAATCTTAAATTTTCGGTCGGTGATATTTATCTTGGAAAAGTAAAAAAGATAATGCCCGGACTGAACGCCGCATTTGTTGATGTGGGGTATGGGAAGGATGCTTTCTTGCATTATCTGGACCTTGGCCCGCAGTTCCTGTCATTGAAAAAGTATCTCGATATTGCTATTAGTCGTAAAGGTAAAGTCCCGTCGTTAAACAGGTTCAAAAGAGAACAAGATATTGATAAATATGGGAAGATCAATAATGTACTGAAAGTTGATCAACCCATTATAGTTCAGATAACAAAGGAACCTATCTCAACAAAAGGACCCAGACTGTGTTCTGAAATTTCCCTTGCAGGTCGTAATATTGTTCTTATGCCCTTTTCCGACAAGGTGTCTGTTTCTCAGAAACTGGAATTGCCCGAGGAAAAAAACCGGTTAAAAATGCTTCTGCAGAGTATTAAACCCAGGAATTATGGGGTGATCATAAGAACAGCTGCTCAGGGTAAAAAAGTGGCACTTCTTGACTCAGAATTGCGTGACCTGGTTGTTAAATGGGAAAAAGCTTTTTCTCAGCTTAACGTAGTTTCTTTCCCGAAATTGATGATAGTAGAACTTAACCGTACAGCTGCTCTTCTTCGGGATAACCTGAATGTAAATTTTTCCAGTATCAATGTAAACGACTATTCTCTTTATAGGGAAGTAAAAGAATATATTAAAACTATTGCTCCTGAGAAAGAAAAAATCGTTAAACTTTATATTGGTAAAACTCCTATTTTTGACCAGTTTGGAGTCACTAAGCAAATTAAAGCCCTTTTTGGTAAAACGGTTAATTTTAAAAATGGGGCTTATCTTATTATTGAACACACTGAAGCTTTACACGTTATTGATGTGAATAGCGGAAATCGTTCAAAATCCGGAAATGATCAGGAAACAAATGCCCTGGAAGTTAACATGGCTGCTGCTAATGAGATATCAAGGCAGTTACGTCTGCGGGATATGGGGGGAATAATTGTTATTGACTTCATTGATATGCTTTCTGCCGGAAACAGGAACAAGCTGTTTGAGAATATGAAAGAAGAAATGAAGGGCGACCGTGCGAAACATAATATCCTGCCGTTAACCAGATTCGGACTTATGCAGATCACTCGCCAGCGCGTAAGACCTGAGATGAATATTACTACGATAGAAAAATGTCCTGCATGCCATGGTTCCGGTAAAATAACTCCTGCATTACTGTTTACTGAAAAACTTGAAGAGGAAATTGGTAATATTGTAAAAGATCTCAAGTTGTCAAAACTCACATTAAAAGTGCATCCTATTATTGCGGCTTATATAACTAAAGGTATTTGGTCACTGCGTTTAAAGTGGCGAGTGAAACATAAGTGCAAAATAAAAATAAGAAAAATGCAAGCCTATAATTTCCTGGAATATCACTTCTTCGATAAATATGGCGACGAAATCACAAAGTAAATCCTTGCTATTTTTACTTCAATTAGAAAGAATTTAAAACTTTAGGCATTTTGGGCAGGCGGGTGACCGAAACAGCTTTGAATATTGTGATTTGGGTTATTGAGATTTACCTGCCCTGTGAAATACGAAGTAATTTTTGCAAAGCAAAAATTATTTCACAGGGTAAATATTTTGGTGTTTGTAATTTGTAATTTGTAATTTTTACTATTTTAGTCACTTTAAACTTTAGGCACTCTAAGTACTTTAGGCACTCTAGGCACTCCAAACCTAAGGCACTAAATAGCAACAAATTTTAATAAATTATGAAACGAAATCATCCCATAACACTTATTTTATTTTTGTTTTTAAGTGCAAATGCTCTGTTTTCGCAGATCCTCGATCCGGTTGATTGGGAGTTTGCTTATAACAAAACAGGAACAATGCAGTATGAATTAGTTTTTACTGCTAAAATTGAGAATAGCTGGCATTTGTATTCGCAAGATATTCCTGCCGGAGGACCGATACCTACTTTTTTCAGCATAAACGAATCAGATAATTTTGAGTTGGTTGGAAATGTGGAAGAGATGTCTGAAGCAGAGGAGAAATACGATCCCAGCTTTGATATGATCCTTAAGCTTTTTAGTGATAAAGCTGTTTTTATTCAAAAGGTTAAACTAATCTCAGATGGACCTGTTACTATCTCAGGAAGCATTGAATATATGAGTTGTGATGATCAAAGATGTCTGCCTCCCAAAGATGAAGAGTTTGAATTTGTACTTGAACCAAACGATGCATCCCGGGCTATAACTACTATTGACTCTTTAAAGTCCCAATCATCAGGCAACAGGTCATCACTAATAGGGTTTTTCTTTCTATCAATACTTGCAGGTTTTGCCGGTATTCTTACTCCTTGTGTATTCCCGATGATACCAATGACGGTTGCTTTTTTTAGCCGTGGAAATGTCAGCCGGGGTAAATCACTTGTCCAGGCAATTATTTTCGGACTTTCAATTATTATTATCTATACGTCGATAGGTCTTATTGTATCGCTTACAAGTGCGGGGGCTGATTTTGCCGGTAATATTAGCACACACTGGATACCTAACCTGATATTCTTTCTGCTTTTTATGGCATTTGCAGCTTCGTTTTTCGGGATGTTTGAACTGATTTTACCTAACAAATTAATAAACAGAGCAGATAAACAGGCTGACAAAGGAGGGCTTATAGCTGCATTCTTTATGGGGCTTACTACTGTTCTGGTATCTTTTTCCTGCACCGGTCCTATTGTTGGCGCTCTTTTGGTTGAAGCAGCAAGTGGCGAGGTTATTGAACCTGCCCTGGGAATGTTCGGGTTCTCTTTAGCATTTGCCTTACCTTTCACCCTTTTTGCTATTTTTCCATCATGGATAAACACTCTTCCTAAATCAGGAGGCTGGCTTAATTCTGTTAAAGTTGTACTTGGATTTATTGTGCTCGCCTTTAGTTTTAAATTTATCTCAACTATCGATCAGGGTTACCATCTGGGTATTATGAGCAGGGATATTTATATTGCACTCTGGATAGTGATCTTCAGTTTAATGGGATTCTATTTACTTGGGAAAATAAAATTTGCCAATGATAGTGATGTCCCTTACTTAAGTGTGCCGAGACTGGTTTTTGTTCTGGCTACTTTTACTTTTGTGGTTTACCTTATTCCCGGATTATTTGGTGCACAACTAAAACCTATTTCCGGCTTATTACCTCCGAAGGAAGCGCAAAAAATTGATGTTTCATCAACTTCTTTTCAGATTTCACTATCTCCTGTTACCCCCGGTACCAATGAAACAAATATATTATGTGACGACCCGAAATATGCTGATTTCCTGCACTTACCATACGGATTAACAGGATATTTTGATTACCGGCAAGGTCTTGCATGTGCAAAAGCATTAAACAAACCGGTGCTACTGGATTTCAATGGTCATGCCTGTAGCAATTGTAAAGAGATGGAAGCTAAAGTATGGTCTGATCCTGATGTGTTGAAACGATTAAAAGAGAATTTTGTTATTATTGCTCTTTATGTTGACGACCGGACAAAGTTACCTGAAGATGAATGGATTACTTCCGGATTCGACGGAAAGATAAAAAAGACTATTGGCAAAAAGAATACCGATTTTCAAATCTCCCGGTTCAGAATAAATTCACAACCCTATTACGTTATTCTCGATCATGAGGAGAATGTTCTAACACCTCCAATGGCTTATAACTTGAATATCAGGGAATATATTGATTTTCTGGATGCCGGTTTGAAAAAGTTTGAAGAAGGGTCTTAAGCGATAAGTGATTTCCTAAAACCAAAATTATTACCTGTTTTTCTAATTACTACAATCTGTTACGTGTTACGGGTTACGAGTTACGGGTTCGTTACCAAAGGTATTCATATTTTTCTTCACTTCATCCTTCAACCACCGTAAAATATGCTCCTTCGTCGCATTTCACGTGGCAGGCAATCATCCTTCATTCTTCTAAGTGGTTCAAGGTTGGAGACTGTCATGTGTCTCCTTTTAAGCATAATAAGTATATGGATTTTGCGAACGCAGTGAAGCAATCTCTCCGGACTTTTCGTAAAGCTCATGACAGTTAATTTCTTTGACATTCTGGTTGTTCTTGAGAGATTGCTTCGTCGCTACGCTCCTCGCAAAATCCTTTTTCACACTTTAAAATCCGGTTAAAGCTGTGTCCTTCGGGACAAAGGATATTCTCTTTTTATTTTGCATAAATTTCCAAATTATTTGTAACTTGTAGAATTCTAAATTATTACTGAATAATATTATATAGCTAATTTCTATATAGACGAACATAATAATTGCATATCTTTCATTTGCCTGCTAATTTTTATACAGGGCAAATAAGTTTATAACTGATGAACATGAAGTAGTGGCAAGACGCAAGGACATAGCAATAGGCACTAAGGTACAAAGTAAAAAAGACCCTTTAATCAAAGGTGTAGTAAAGGCAATTAGGCAGGAAAGTGAAACAAGTGAGAAGTTGTATGTTTTAACTAATAACCTTCGTTTTACTTTTAATGAACTAATAATTTTATAAACCAAAAAATTTATCCATTTTGTCAGTATTTCTAATAAGCTGCTTTTTCAGCGGTCTGACCAGTTTTTAATTACTTCAGCATTCTGCTTCTGCTTATCTCCGGAGTTTCATATAAGGTATATCCCTTTTCCCACCGGTCTGACCGCTTATTGTAAACTTACGTAAGTTCTTCATCTTTCATTTAAAACATAAAATTCTCGGGAAATATCTATGTGACTGATGATTACGCACCTGTAACCCGTAACTAGAAACCCGAAACTCTTCACACTGCAACACCGCAACACTGCCTCACTGCAAAAGAAATGAAGAAGATATTAAGAAGGGATTCAATATCTTATGTTTTCCAGGTTAAGATTTTTTCGTAATTTTTCCGGATATCAGGAAATTTACCAGTGTATATGCTAGAAGAATTATAGCAAAGAAATCAGAGACTCTGCCCAGGTAATCACCGTATTTTACATAGAATGTAATTTTCTCGTTCAGGTTTAAAGATGATTTGATAACATCGGGTACCCACCATTCAGTTGGCTGCATTATCTCACCCCGCTGGTTTATGAAACATGAAACTCCTGTATTAGCAGAACGGGCAACACTTCTCCTGGTTTCGATAGCCCTGAGACTCGAGTAAGTGAGGTGTTGCTTATATCCTGACGTATTCCCCCACCATCCATCATTTGTGATTACAAAAATTATATTTGCTCCATTATGGATATATCGTGTCACATACTCTCCATATACTGATTCATAACAGATTAAAGTTGCAATTTTCGCCTTACCCCCAAGTTCATTAAGCGTAGTTCTTTCTTTTTGAGTACCATAACTACCTGTTGTACCACCCAGATCGAAAATAATATTTTCAAGAAATTTAAACAGATGTGGATATGGCATTTTTTCTACACCAACAACAAGTTTTGATTTATGATATAACTGGATATTCTCTGACGAATCAACCTGTATACCGGTATTATAAACATCATAATACATATCAACGTCGCTAAATTTCCTTACGGTATGAGAAAGTTTCTCTCCTTTTTCATATCTCTTTAAAGATGTAATACCGATGACAAATTTTATCTCCGGATATTTTTTAACATAATCTTTGATCCTTTTAATACTGGAATTTTGAGAAATAGTGCCTTTCCAGATATTATCATTAATTGATGTTTCCGGGCCAATAACATAATCTGTCTCTTCATCAACCAGAGAATCGGCAAGATTCAGGATAATACTTAGCTGTTTGTAGTTTGAAAGACCTCCGTATTTATCATTGTACGGGTCAATATTAGGTTGAATAATTACAATATTATATGGGTCTTTTGATTCTTTGTAAGAATAAAACATGATGGTTGAAACAACCATGGGTATAAAAATAAAACCGGAAGCAAAAAAAGTTAAAGTCATCTGTTCTCGCAAAACTCTCCCTTGTAGATAATTAGTAATGATCTTATAGAGCAGGATATTTACAATGATAATCCACAGAGTACCACCCAAAGTGCCGGTATACTCAAACCATTGAATGAAAAGAAGATCTTTTGCCAGCCCGTTTCCGAGGTTTAACCATGGGAATGAAATCTCGGCATTCAGGTAAAAATGCTCAAACGCTATCCAGTAAATAACGAGACTGAAATATCCGAACCTGTTTCCCAGGCGCCTGTGGGTTATGTGAAATAGCCAGAGGACTAATGATAGCAGGGATGTATTAATAAGAATGGCAAGAATTGCACCCGGAAGAGTGGCATTATAAATCCAGAAAATTGATATCAGGTTCCATATAATAAAAGAAAGGGACAGATAAAGAAAAAAGACCTTTGATTTGAATTTCTCCCGGTTCCGGTAAAAATATCCTTCAACAAAAAGCAGGGGAATAATCGCGATAAGAATAACCAGGCCGGAGAACCAGCTTGACCAGGCAAGGCTTAGCAGTATTCCGCTAATAACTGAGTTGAGAATAAGTGTCTTTTTATTCATTTTTACAGGTTTCTTTCAATTAGTGAATTGTAATTAGCTTTCGTTTATTTACAAGATAAATACCCACCAGGATAACAGTGATCCATAATAAATGATTGATGGTAAATGGTTCTCCGTCAACAACTCCCCACATAATAGCAATCAGTGGAATTATATATGTAACTGATGCGCCAAAAATTGCCGATGTATATTTTATTAGTGTATTGAACAGCATAACCGCAAAAAATGAGCCGAAGATAGCAAGGATAGAGATATATCCCAGACTAGGAAGGAAAAGTCCTGAATTTATTGCACTGGAGTAATCAGTGAATAACAAATATATTCCGGCAAACGGTCCTATAAAAAAGAATGACAAAGATGCAATAGCGATACCACTCATACTGGGGAGTTTAAACTTAATTTCATTAACGCTGATACCGTAAAAGATGGTTGCAACAACTATAAAGATTGCATAACTATTATCCCCGGTCAAAATGTTTTGCCCGTTATTTACCAGCCCAATAGCACCAATTAATCCAAGAAGTATCCCTGCAATATTTATTAACAGTATCCTGCTTTTATAAAACAATAACCCAACAAAAAGAGTAAACATAGGTGTAAGAGAATTCAGCATACCGGCAAGTGAACTGTCAATCCTGGTTTGCGCTTTGGTGAATAACATTGCAGGAATGGCGTTCCCGATAAACCCTACAATTAATAATGAAATAATATTCTCTTTTTTTAGCTTATTGATGTGTTTAATTGCAAAAGGAAGAAAAGCAAGGTAAGATATAAAAATGCGAAAGGCAGCTACCTGATTATTTGTGAAAGCGTCAAGTCCTCTTTTCATCAGTATGAACGATGAACCCCATATCAAAGACAAAACCAGTAAAACAACCCACTGCCAGATTTTTTTGTTCAGATCCATTTAAGTTTTTTCAACAAAGATAAAGAACATAGCTTAGCAAAGTAATTAAATGATGGAAAGATGGAAAGATGGAAAGATGGAAAAATGGAAAAAAGGGAAGATGGAAGAATGGAACAATGGACAATGGAATGATGGGATGCTGGATTCCCCAGTATTCCAACATTCCAATATTCCAGTATTCCAAGATAACTACGTTTTATCCTGAAGAACCATAATTATTATTCTAATAATTTTGACTTTATTACGAAAAAATATTAATCGTGTTAAAAGATAAGGTGCTACATTTGTAATGCTTTGATGCGCCATTTTAAATTTTCAAAATGATGAAGGAATATAAAATATATGTTAACGGAAAGTTTGTAATTACACAAGCTGTTTTAGAGGTCACGAACCCATATAGCAACAAGGTATTTGCGAAAACGTACCTTGCCGGGCGGGATGAGTTGGAAAACGCTATCTCGGGAGCCGAATCGGTTAAAGAAGAAATGCAAAACCTGCCGTCGTA
>JAUVHQ010000222.1 GCA_030593185.1 Bacteroidota bacterium | reverse complement strand
ATGTTTGAAGTTAAATAGTTGCCTGGTTGTATCGGTTATTATAAAAATTGAGTCGGTAGCGATGTTTTCATTTGTTTGATTTACAAAAATTTTATTCCTGAAGCAGACTATTTGATTATAGATATTCCCGTTACCGGATTTGGCAATATTTTCCCATGTTGCATAGAAAAAGAGATTGGGATCGTTATATGGAGCACGAAAAACTCCCTGTTCAGTAGCAGCATATAAATAGAAACCATCGAAAGCCATATCAAAAACATTTATTCGGGCACCTTCATTTCCAATATAATAAGTATCTTTTATCTCATGTTTTTCAATATTTACCACAACAATTCCGAAACTACAGGATAAATAAGCATATTCGTCCGAAAACAGAATATTGTTAATAGTCTTAAGACCGGGAATTTGTTTTCGTTTAATATCTGACAGGTTAATGATCTTGTTGTCCTGAACAATATCAAGATTTGAGTTTTCATACGCGATAAGAAGCAGGTTTAATTCTTTCGAGAAACTAATAGAACTGATTCCAATATCAGATAACCCTTCTACACTGGATAATTTTTTAAAATTATTCCCGGATTTATTGTATATAAAAACCGATTGTCTGGTTGCACAGAAAATGTTGTCTTCAGACAATGCGACTTTTTTTGCATGCATGTAGGGAAGATGGTCTCTCCATTCTCCAATTGCAATCTGACCTTTAATAAATAATAAAGGGAGCAGCAGAAAGATTGAGGATATTATTATTTTTTTCACAACAACCAGAAAAAAGGTCTTTATTGATAAAAAACAGGGAAAGAACTAATTTATTGTATAAGAAATTCAAAATACGATAGAGACAAGACATGCCTTGTCTCTATCGTATGCCTTGTCTCTGCTGCCTGTTGACCAGACGATTAATAAACACCTTTTTTTAAAAAAACAACAAGTTTTTTGAACGCAATAGCTCTGTGGGAGATCAGGTTTTTTTGCTTAAGTTCCATTTCAGCAAAGGTTTGTGTATACCCTGAAGGTTGGAACAGGGGATCATATCCGAATCCCTCTTGTCCACGTAATGATTTTAATATTGCGCCTTCAACTATTCCTTCAAAAGAGTATTCTTTATCATTAATTATCAACGTAATAATAGTACGAAACCTTGCTGTACGATTCCTGGCATACTTAAGTTCATTAATAACCCGCATAATATTAGCAACAGAATTTTTTTCCGGACCGGCATATCTTGCTGAGTGAACTCCGGGTTTACCTTTTAAAGCATCAATTTCCAATCCGGTGTCATCAGCGAAAACATCCCTGTTAAATATTCTGTAAATAAAGTTTGCTTTCCGGGAAGCATTTATCTCAAGAGTATCACCTGTTTCAGGAATATCTTCTAAGAAATCCAAATCCTTCAGACTATAAAGTTTAAAATTGTCTCCCAACAGGTCTTGAATTTCCCTTAATTTGTCAGGATTGTTTGTAGCAAAGATCAATTCTTTCATAATTAGGAGTAAAAAACAGAAAGGCAAAAGTACAATGTCAAAAGTTCACAGGATGAACATCTACCATCTGCCTTTTGCCTTCTGCCTTCAGCCTTTCTTTATATTTACCCTCCCATAGCAGAAAATCCGCCTCCTTTACGAATACTGGCACTCGGATTTATGCACATTACGGGAATCCCTTCCGGATTGGCAAGAATATTTTGTTCATTTGCTCCAAAGGCATAATCAGCAATACCAATATCCCGGGTTGTCATAATCAGGATAAGGTCAGCATTTATTTCTTTGGCATAGCTTATTGTTCCTTTCCAGAATTTTATTTTTGCAGGTGCAGTGTGTATTTCAAATTCTACGTTTCTTGAAGTGAGATATTTTTTTGCAAAAACCATATTTGAATTAATACGTCTCTTAAAAACCTTGTCCTTACTATCCTGTGTTATCAGGAAGAATTTTGATTGGTAATTTTTTGCAAGATAATTTACCCACTGGTTTTTTTCCTTATTTTCAACTTTAAAGTCAATGGGGAATACGATCTTTTTAAATTTTTTCGACTTCGGAGGGCCCTGGATAATAATAAAAGGAACTTCTGAATGTACAATAACCTTAAGTGCCCAGCTTCCGGTTAATTTCTGAACACCTTTAATGCCGTGAGTTCCCATAATAACCAGGACGGCATAGGTATCCTTTGCTGCTTCACCAATAGCAGTAAAAATACTGCCCGTTTTTACTACTACTTTTGGCTTGAGAAAATGTTTTTTAAAAGTATTCTCGGCAATTTCATTACATTTTTCAAATGCCGGATCATATTGCGAATCATTATCGATAATATGGACAATTGCAATATCGTCACCTGTATTTTTTGCAACTAAAAGTGCATGTTGAAGTGCATAATCTGCAACCTCGGTAAAATCGTGTGGAACTAAAATAGTATGTCGCTTTTCCATGTCAAATAATTAGGTTAATTTCTATACTAACAATTTTTGCTATATTTATGAAGTGCTGAAAAACCCAATATGGGTATACAAGATATGAAATTTCTAAGAAAAAAGTATAATTATTTATTAATTTTCTTTCTTTCCGGTTTATTAGTACCGGTTTGTTTGTTAGCACAAGCACCTGGACAACATGAGATACCTGTTCCTTTATTTAATAAACTTGTTTTAGGGAATGATTCTGTGTGTTTCAGTAACGGGAATTGGGTTTCAGATAATTTTGATATTGATTTAGGAAAATACACTCTTTCTCCTATTCCATTTTACTTAAATTCATTATACTTTGAGTTTAAATTACCTGAGAATTCAAATTCCACTTTAAATTTCCAGTATTTCCTTGAAGGATTTGACGATGACTGGCTCAATTTTACATTAAATAATATAAAGGAATATACTTATCTGGATGAAGGAGAATATATATTTCACGCCAGGTATTTAAACGCTGCCGGAGAAACAGGCGAAACATTT
The DNA here is from genome assembly GCA_030593185.1 of Bacteroidota bacterium. GTDB lineage: Bacteria > Bacteroidota > Bacteroidia > Bacteroidales > VadinHA17 > JADFUQ01. Next base: position 1,512 of record JAUVHQ010000222.1, on the reverse strand, counting down.
TCATTGAATTTCAAGATTTTGCCTCCTGTTTACAGATCGAAGATAGCACATTTTATTTATGTAATTTTTGTGGCATTAATCCTGTGGGCGATAATTAGGGCCAGAACTTACAAATTTGCGAAAGAGCGGTATAAGCTTGAGAGAATTATTAATGAGCGAACAGAGGAAATGGTGAAAGAGATGGATAAAATTGAAAATTTACTTACAAGTGTTTTACCTAAAGATACTGCCTATGAGTTGAAATTAAAAGGAAAAGTTGCAAAGAAGAAGTACAAAATGGCTACCGTCCTGTTTTCGGATATTCAAGGATTTACAAGGATTGCTGAAGAGATGAATCCTGAGAAGCTTATTGATGAACTTGATACTTTCTTCTTTCATTTTGATTCAGTTGTAGAAAAATTCAATATTGAGAAAATAAAAACTATTGGAGATGCCTATATGTGTGCGGGAGGAATACCTGATAAGAACAAGACAAACCCTATTGAAGTTGTGATGGCTGCTATTGAGATGCAGGAATATATGAGGAAGTTAAAAAAGGAAGCTAAAAGCCGGGGACGGAATTTCTGGGATATCAGGATTGGAATACATACAGGGCCGGTAATTGCAGGGGTTGTTGGTCAAAAAAAATTATCTTATGATATCTGGGGTGATACAGTAAATACAGCAAGCCGAATGGAATCTTCAGGAGAACCAGGGAAAGTAAATATTTCAGGTTCAACATATGAATTGGTAAAAGAATTTTTCATTTGTGAATACAGGGGTAAAATGCCCGTGAAATACAAAGGGGAAATTGATATGTATTTTGTAAATGGTATTCGTCCCGAGTTGTTAATTGACATGAAAGGATTGCCAAATGAAAAATTCAGGATCCGGCTTCAACTCCTGAGACTTTTGGATGTTGAAGAAGATATGCTTGCGAAGTTGGAAAAAGAACTACCGGAAAATCTTAATTTTCACAATTTAAAGCACATAGTAAACGTATCAACACAGGTTGAGCTTATTGGCAGAGCTGAAGGAATATCTGATGAAGAAATGATTCTTGTCCAGACAGCAGCTCTTTTTCATGATTCGGGGTTTCTTGATGGACTTGAAAATCATAAACAAACAAGTTGTTTTTATGCAAGAGACATATTGCCAAAATATGAGTATTCAAATGATCAGATTGAGACTATTTGCAAGCTTATAATGTCTACACAGATGCCCATTTCACCGGATAACAAGCTGGAAGAAATTCTTTGTGATGCAAATCTTGCTTATTTAGGCAGGGTTGATTTTATTGATATTATGAAAAACCAGGCAAAAGAAGTGGTTATTAATAAAATAGTCTCCTCGGAAAAGGAGTGGTTTGAAAAACAAATAGGATTTATTAAAGATCACGAATTCTATACTGCCACTGCCAGGGTACTCAGAGAGGTTTCAAAAGAAGAACAGGGGAAGAACCTGGAAGAACTTATTTAGGCTGCATTAATAGTGTTGTAAGTAAGGTGAGTAGGGAAGTAAGGAGAAGAAAAG
>JAUVHQ010000381.1 GCA_030593185.1 Bacteroidota bacterium | reverse complement strand
CCTACTAAACTTCGGTCAGGCAGCGAGAGCGTAATTGTTTTCGCCATTTATGGTTTGCGATTGAGTTTAACGAGCATAATCACCAAGCTCGGCATGCTTGCATAACATCTTGCCCGGATGTCAAAACCAGTCAGCCCCTCTGTTCTGTTTGTTTAGAAATACAAAAGTACAAAAATTAAGCCAGAAATGGAAAAGAGGGAATAGTTAAAAGTTTGTAAAGTTGAAAGTTTGTAAAGTTCAAAGCTTACTTTTAACTTTATAACTTTATAACTTTTAACTCTTTGGAATAGAGGGAATAGTGGTTACCTGTTAATAAATATTGTTTCCGGTTCATTTCATTTTCTTATTTTTAGAGTAAATTATTTCTTTGATCATTATGAAAGCAAAAGTTGGAATACTCAGGGAAACAAAAACACATCCCGACCGCAGGGTGGCAGTTACACCTTCACTGGCATTTGAGATGAAGAAAAAATTCCCGGATGTTGAATTAAAAGTCCAGGAGAGTCATCTGCGCTGTTTCCGCGATAAAGAATACATTGATTCGGGCATAAATGTACAGGAGGATATTTCTGACTGCAATATCCTGATTGGAGTAAAGGAGGTTAATATTCCAGCTCTGATACAGGATAAAACATACCTGTTTTTTTCACATATAGCTAAAAAGCAACCCTATAACAGGGAATTATTACGGGAAATAATCAGGAAGAGGATCACTCTTATTGATTATGAGTACCTGACAGATGAGAATAACCTTCGTATTGTGGCATTCGGCTACTGGGCGGGTATTGTCGGTATTTATAACGGGCTGCGTGCCTGGGGAAAAAGATACAATTCGTACGATCTGAAACCGGCGTATGAGTGTTACGATATGAGAGAGATGTTGAATGAGTTAAAAAAAGCAAACCTCCCTGCAATAAAAATATTAATTACAGGTGGAGGAAGGGTAGCATACGGAGCTCTGGAAGCATTAGCCCCTTTGAATTTACGTGATGTTTCACCGGAAGAGTTTCTTACCGAAACTTTTGATGAACCGGTAATTTGCAGGATCGATCCCGATCATTATGTGCGCCGGAAAGATGGAAGAACGTTTGATCTTCAGCATTTTTTTGACTATCCTGCTGAATATAAATCTACATTCCGGCCTTTTACAAAAGTTACCGACCTGTTGATACTTTGCCATTTCTGGGATCCTGCATCCCCCCTGTTTATGACAAAAGAGGATATGCGGTCTGATGATTTCAGCATCAAGGTAATTGCCGATGTAAGCTGTGATATTGATGGTCCTGTTCCGTCAACCATCAGAGTTTCGACAATCGCTGAGCCGTTTTATGGTTATAATCCCATAACAAATGAAGAATCAGATCCATTTGACAAGGAAGGTATTACAGTAATGGCAGTGGATAATTTGCCGGGTGAGCTGCCAAGGGATGCTTCAGAGGAGTTTGGACAAACATTATTGGATAAAATTTTACCATCATTATTAGGAGAGGATAAAAATGGAATTATTGAAAGAGCAACCATAACTAAAGATGGAAAGTTAACAAAAAAATTTGCTTACCTCCAGAATTATCTGGAAGGCAAAGAATAGGAGTAAGGTTAACTCGTAACCCGTAACCCGTAACTCTTTGACACTGCAACACAGCATCCTGTTAGCTGATCAAAATTTTAGAGATTTTTCAATGCACGAATTGTTTCAGAGGGATTATCTGAACTAAATACTGTATTTCCTGCTACCAGAACGTCAGCACCTGCTTCAACCAGTTTTTTTGCATTTGATAAATTCACGCCACCGTCAACTTCAATGAGAGCTTTTGATCCGGTTTTTTCACGTAGTTTAACAAGATCACCTATTTTTTCATAAGAACTTTCAATAAATTTTTGTCCGCCATACCCGGGATTAACTGTCATTATCAAAACCAGATCAAGTTCAGGCAGAATTTCTTCAAGCAGATCTACAGGGGTAAGTGGATTAAGTGAAACGCCCGGTTTCATTCCCAGGGTTTTTATTACCTGCACTGTTCTGTGCAGATGTTTGCATGCTTCATAATGGACAGTAAGAACATCGGCACCTGCTTCATG
>JAUVHQ010000137.1 GCA_030593185.1 Bacteroidota bacterium | reverse complement strand
TGACTGAGCGCCAATTTTCACACCATCAGCAATAGAAATATGACCTATAAGTCCAACCTGTCCACCAAGCATACATTCACTCCCCAGTTTTGTTGATCCGGAAATTCCTGTCTGGGCAGCCATTACAGTGTTTTTACCAATTTCTACATTATGGGCAATTTGTATTAAATTATCAAGCTTTACACCCTTTTTAATAATCGTTGAACCCATGGTTGCCCTGTCGATTGAACAATTTGCACCAATCTCAACATCATCTTCCAGAATCACATTACCCAACTGGGGAATTTTCTTATAATCCTTGCTGGACTTCGGAGCAAATCCAAAACCATCAGATCCGATAATTGTCCCGGCATGAATTATGCATCCTGCTCCAATCCTACAATCATGGTATATCTTTACTCCCGGATAAATTACCGTTCCATTCCCAACGGTAGCCTGATCACCTATATATACATGCGGATATATTTTGGCGTTATTTTTTACAACAGCTTTTTCGCCAATATAGGCAAATGGCCCAATATAAACATCCTTCCCTATAGTTGCCGATTTCTCAATTACTGCCATTTTATGAATGCCATTTTTTACAGGTTTCTGTTGCTCGTATAATTCCAGCAATGAGGCAAGTGACTGGTAGGCATCTTCGACCCTTATTAATGTACAATTCACTTTTTTCTCAACATTAAAATCCTTATTTATCAACACAATAGATGCTTTAGTTGTATACAAATACTTAGCATATTTTGGATTAGCCAGAAATGCTATTGTGCCTTTTTTCCCTTGTTCAATTCCTGAAATATTATTAACTGAAACATCAGGATTTCCTTCAATTACTCCATTCAGAAATTGTGCGATAATTTTTGCTGTAAATTCCATTGGTAAAGAGTTAAAAGTTATAAAGTTATAAAGTTATAAAGTTAAAAGTAAAGAGTAAAGAGTTAAAAGTTATAAAGTTAAAAGTAAAGAATAAAGAGTTAAAAGTTTGTCATGTGTCTCTTTTTAAGCATAACAAGTATAGGGATTTTGCGAACGAAGTGAAGCAATCTCTCCCGGCTTTTCGTAAAGCTCATGACAGTCTATTTATTTAGTATTCTGGTTGTTTTTAGGAGATTGCTTCGTCGCTTCGCTCCTCGCAAAATCCTTTTTTACCCTCTAAAATCCGGTTAAAACTGCGTCCTTCGGAACACTGCAACACCGCCTCACTGCAACACAATTACTCAACTCTTTTTCTTCCCCTGTAGAAATAGCTCCTACGTCGCATTTCACAGGGCAAGCATCATTCCAATCTTCCATTATTCCCTCTACCCCCTCTACCCCCTCTACTCCCTCTTTTCTCTCAAATAGCATAAGATATATTTTTTTTCCGTTTTTTTCAGTGCTGATATTTTCAGCATTTCAGAAACATCAGACAGATCTTCCAACCGGCCCGATTTGTTCATTATTCTTATCTCCTCCTCTTCCGGACTATAGGTATTGGCACTAATTGAGAGTGTAAAAACAAAATAATTCATTACATCTTCATTAAGGGAGTAACACGATTTTATTCTCTTTTTTATTTCTTCAATCCTCTGTTCCGGGAAAGGATCATTACTAATTTCGATTTTATATAACTGCCTGTTAATTATTCCCTTACACAAATATGATAATGTAAAATCTGAATGATCTGCCCATACTCTGGCACAAGATATTATATCATTGTCATCAAGGTTGGAAAAATGATTAAGAACTTCTTCTTTAGCGAACATGGAATTTGCAGAAAAAAGGGTTTCCCTGTTCACGTGATTATACAAGAAAAACTTCAGGGAAGGTGTTGCAAACAGTTCTACACCATCATCAGCCAGAGTTTTAGCCCTTTTCAAAATATTAACCAATAGTTGCTCACCTGCTATTACAGTTTTATGCATGTAAACCTGCCAGTACATAAATCTTCTTGAAATCAGAAATTTCTCTATTGAGTAAATCCCTTTGGCTTCAACCACCAGATTACCCCCTACAACATTTAACATTTTAATTATTCTGTCAAAACTCACAGAGCCTTCAACCACACCACTAAAAAAGCTATCCCGGCGAAGATAATCAAGACGGTCCATATCAATCTGTCCTGAAATAAGTTGATGCAGAAATTTTTTCTTGTACTCATCCCTGAATATTCTGATTGCCAGATCCAGTTTTCCACTGAAACGTTTATTCAGGTATTCCATATAAATACCTGAAATATCTTCATGTGTAATATGTTCAATAATACTATATTCAAGCGCATGGGAGAACGGGCCATGCCCGATATCATGTAAAAGTATTGCTGCCGATACAGCTTTTGCTTCTTCCTGTGTAATCTCATGACCTTTTTCCCGAATAGTCTGTATTGCAAGACTCATAAGATGTAGTGAACCCAGTGCATGTTGAAAACGGGTATGTGTAGCTCCGGGATAAACATAATTTGTCAACCCTAGTTGTTTAATTCTTCTTAATCTCTGAAAATAAGGATGCTCAACTAACTCATAAATCAGATCTGATGGGATACTAATAAATCCATAGACCGGATCATTAATGATTTTATGCTTATTCTGACCTGACACTTCTGATTATAAATATAGCACTACAAAGTTGTTATAACTATTGAAGATTCCAAAATCCTATTGTATTTCTTATTTTGTAAATTTAATGATAATAATTACCTTTGTGCATTGAAAAGCGAAGAGTTGTATTAAGGGGACGGAAGGTCCCCTATTTTTATATCATTTTTATGATTAATGCAGAAAAGATTGAAAAAATTGTAAAAGACTGGACAGAAGGTAAAGATATCTTCTTTGTTGCCCTTTCTGTAGGTTCGGTTAATACCATTAAAGTATTACTTGACAAGCCTGAAGGAATTACTATTAATGAATGTGCACTAATCAGCAGAATGATTGAAGATAAACTCAACCGTGATGAGGAAGATTATGAATTACAGGTTTCCTCTCCGGGACTTAACATGCCATTTAAGGTTATTGAGCAATATTACAAAAACAGGGGTAACGAAATTGAAGTAATAACACAGAATGGGTTGAAAAATGCAGGGATATTGAACAATGTAACCGATAAAGGAATTGAACTTGGTATTAAAGTACAGGTCAAAGAGGGAAAGAAAAAAAAGGTTATTCATAAAAATATTTCTTTGGATTTTAACCAAATACAATCAGCTAAAACAGTATTAGCTTTTAAATAAAAGAACAAATGGAAAACATGAATTTAATCGATACATTTTCTGAATTCAAGGAATTGAAAAACATTGATCGTACCACTATGATGAGTGTTCTGGAAGATGTTTTCCGGAGTGTTTTACAGAAGCAATTCGGTACAGATGAAAATTTCGACATTATCATCAACATAGACAAGGGCGACTTTGAGATTTGGAGAAACAGAGAAGTTGTTGAAGATGATAAAGTTGAGGACGAAAATTTACAAATAAGCCTTTCTGAAGCCACTAAAATTGACGAAGACTATGAAGTTGGAGAAGAGGTAACTGATGAAGTAAAACTCATTGATTTTGGAAGGAGGACCATCTTATCATTAAGACAAAACCTGACTTCCAGAATTCTTGACCTGGAGAAGAATTATGTTTACAACAAATACAAAGACCGGATTGGTGACATTATTACGGGGGAGGTCTACCAGGTTTGGAAACGAGAGATACTAATCCTGGATGATGAAGGAAATGAACTAATAATGCCAAAGGAAGAACAAATCCCGTCAGACTTTTTCAGGAAAGGGGATACTTTACGGGCAGTAGTTGTAAGAGTTGAAATGAGAAATAACAATCCGCTTATTATCATCTCCCGTACATCACCTGTTTTTCTCGAAAGATTGTTCGAACTTGAAGTTCCTGAAATTTTCGATGGATTGATAACCATAAAAAAAATAGTGAGGATCCCCGGAGAAAGAGCAAAAGTTGCAGTTGAGTCCTATGATGAGAGAATTGACCCGGTAGGAGCATGCGTTGGAATGAAAGGATCCAGAATTCATGGAATCGTGAGAGAACTAAAGAATGAAAACATTGACGTTATCAATTACACTACAAACATAAAATTGTATATCTCCAGGTCGCTCAGTCCTGCAAAAGTAGAATCAATCAAGATATTAGATGAAGAAGAGCGTGCAGAAGTATACCTGCAACCTGAAGAGGTTTCACTGGCAATAGGTAAAGGCGGATTAAATATCAGACTTGCCAGTCAGCTTACCGGTTACGAGATTGATGTATACAGGGAAACAGATACTGAAGATGCAGAAGATGTTAGTCTTGAAGAATTTGCAGATGAAATTGAAAGCTGGGTCCTTGATGAACTTAAGGCAATTGGATGCGATACAGCTAAAAGTGTCCTGGAATTATCTTTAAGCGATCTGGTTAAAAGAACTGATCTCGAAGAAGAAACAATAAAAGATGTTTTGAATATTTTACATGAAGAATTTGAGTAATTTATTTAATATATTATATATTAGCGGATTACTTATATAATATATGCATATAGGGAGATATTAATGGCACAAGGGCAAAAAGGAATACGACTTAGCAAAGCTGCAAGAGAATTTAATGTAGGAATCAACACCATTGTTGAATTCCTGCATAAAAAAGATATTGATATTGAAACTAATCCAAACACTAAAATTTCTCATGAAGCGTACGAATTTCTCGCTATAGAATACAGTTCTGACTTAACTGCAAAAAAAGAATCGGAAAAGTTAAGTATGCGGAACATCCAGGAAACTCAGGAGGATGACTCAAACATTGAAACAGAAAACGAAATTGAATCCCCGGATGTAATTGAAACTACTGAAGAAGTATTAATCACTGACGTAAGCGGAACTGCCTCTGAAATAGCAAGATCTGATGATGAGAAAGAGAAAAAAACAGAAAGTGAGCCCGTTACTGAAAAGGAACCCGAAATAGCTAAATCAGAAAGAAAATCTGAAAAAGACAAGGATATTAAAGTTGTAGGTAAAATTGATCTTGATTTAATCAATAAGAAAACCAAACCCGAAAAGAAATCTGAAAAGACGAAAGAAGAAACACCTCCCGGGAAAAAAGCTCTAAAGAAAGAAGAAAAAGAAGAACCGGCTATAGATATTGAAACAAAAGAAACAGAACCTACCGAAGAAGAAATTAAAAAGGTTTATAAATCAGATTTCAAGAAATTATCAGGGCCTACCGTAGTTGGTAAAATAGATCTTCCTGCTAAGGAGGAAAAGAAAAAGCCTGTTGCCTCATCAGACAAGCAACCCAAAAAGAAAAAGAAAAGAAAGAGGATTATAAAGGATACTGATAAAGTTGATTTTAAGGATAAGAAAAGAAGTAAACCGAAAGCTGCAAAAGGAAAAGCAAAACAGCTCCATCCTGAAGTAGATGAAGAAGATGTGCAAAAGCAAATAAAAGAAACACTTGCCAAACTTACTTCAAAAGGGAAATCCAAAGGATCAAAATACAGACGTGAAAAGCGTGAAGCAATAATCAAAAAACAGGAAGCAGAAGATATAAAGCAAGAGCTGGAAAAAAATATTATTAAAGTTACTGAATTTGTATCTGTAAGCGAATTGGCTTCTATGATGGATGTTGAAAGTAATGAAATAATTTCAACATGCATGAGCATCGGACTTCTGGTTTCAATAAATCAGAGACTTGATGCCGAAACCATAGCTCTTGTGGCTAATGAATTTAACTATGAAGTTGAGTTTATCAGTGTTGATGTCCAGGAGGCAATTATGAAAGAAGAAGATAGTGAAGAAGACATGAAACCACGTCCGCCTATTGTAACGGTTATGGGACATGTTGACCATGGAAAAACCAAGTTACTTGACCATATTCGTAAATCCAATGTAATTGCAGGAGAAGCAGGTGGAATAACCCAGCATATTGGCGCCTACAGTGTGAATCTTGGTGACAACAAGAAGATAACATTCCTTGATACCCCCGGGCATGAAGCTTTTACCGCAATGCGTGCCAGAGGTGCTCAAATTACTGATATTGCTATTATCGTTGTAGCTGCCGATGATGGTGTTAAACCTCAAACAGTTGAAGCTATTAATCATGCACATGCTGC
>JAUVHQ010000195.1 GCA_030593185.1 Bacteroidota bacterium | reverse complement strand
CCAGATTTCTATATAAATCAATTCTCTATTTACTGATTGTTTTTTTTTCCGGTTGTTCTCCTGAAAAAAACACCTCATCAACAAGGGTTTACCATAACCTCACCTCTCATTACAATATCTATTTCAATGGTGAACAAAGTTTTCTTAAGGGTGTTGAAAAAATTGAGAATTCATTTCAAAATAATTACTCCCAGATACTTTCGGTATTTAATTATGTTGATGCTGACATTGCCTCACAGGTAAAACCCCAGATGGACAGAGCAATACAAAAAGCAACAAAGGTGATCACACTGCATTCTATAAAAGTAAAGCCCGAAATAGATAAAGAAAATCTTTCAAACCAGGAAAAAGAATTTCTGGAACAACCTGAATATAATATATGGGTGGACGATAGTTATTTGTTAATGGGGAAGGCACAATTTTATAAACATGATTTTAAGGCTGCACAGTATACATTTAAACATGTCATAAAGGAGGCTCTGGATGAAGATATTAGGATTCAGGGGAATATTTGGCTTGCCAGGACATTTTGTGAAACAGACAAATTTAATGAAGCACTTAAGGTTTTAACAGTTTTAGCTGCAAATGACACAATGCCTGATAAATTTATCGGGGATGTTTCAAACACCTATGGTGATTTTTATTTGAAGCAGCGAAATTTTGAAATGGCAGCTCCGCACCTGACTAAAGCTCTTAAATACGCCAGTGATAAAAAGAAAAAAACCAGATACTCTTTTATTCTTGCCCAGATACAACAGGAATTGGGCAACTTCGAAGATGCTTCAGAACTATATAAGAAAGTGATAAAAATGAACCCGCCTTACGAGATGGCATTTAATGCAAAGATAAATCTGGCAGGTGCCTATGATGTTTCAATGGGAAATTCATCCGAAATTGTTAAGGAACTGATGAAAATGCTTAAAGATGATAAGAATATTGATTACCACGATCAGATTTACTATGCTTTAGGATCTGTAAGCATGAAGGAAGAAAAAATTGGAGAAGCCATTGAATTATATAAGCAATCTGTGGCTGGTAGTATTTCCAACACAAACCAGAAAGGATTAAGCTATCTTAGTCTTGCCGATATCTATTTCGAAAAGAAAGATTATAAATTTTCACAGGCCTATTACGATAGTGCAGTTACAACCCTTAATAAATCATATCCCGGCTATGAATCTATTGCAGTAAAGACGGGAAATCTTACCCGCCTTGTTGATAATATTTTAATAGTTGAAAGGGAGGACAGCCTCCAAATGGTTGCTCAAATGAGTGAATCGGAACAAAAATTATTGATCAACAATATCATTCAAAAGGTAAAAGAAGAGGAACGCAGGCAAAGGGAAGCCGGAACTAAAGATCAATATAATCTGGGTCAGTTTTATGAGGATCAGCGGAGATTTCAAAACACTCTTGATCGTAGCAGGAAGTGGTATTTTTATAATCCGGAGGCTTTAGCTTTTGGGCGAACAGAGTTCAGGAAAAAATGGGGGGACAGGAAGCTTGGTGATAGTTGGAGAAGAAAGAACAAGAATGCTATTAGTTTTGATCAGGAAACCATTTCACAGGAAGGATCAGATTCTTTAACCACTGATAAAACCGGGATTGACAATAAAAAATCTGTTGAATTTTATATGAAAGATATTCCTTCGAATGATTCACTGATGATGTTATCCCATACAAGAATAGCCGGAGCATTATACAAAGTTGGAAGAATATACCAGACTGACATGGATAATTTAGTTAAAGCGGCTGAAGCATATGAAGAACTTAACAGCAGATATCCGGAAGGTGATGATTATTTATCTTCCTTGTATCATTTGTATGAATTGCATTTGCAACAATCACATTATGAAAAAAGCAATTATTATAAAAACCTGATTATAGATAAATACCCCGATAGTGAGTATGCCCAATTCCTTTCTGATCCTGATTTTTATAAAAAATTGAAAGAGAAACAGGATGAGATCAAAAGATTTTATGAGAATACGTACATCCTATATAAGGAAGGAAAGTATAACTCAGTGTTAGATAATTGTGATAAAGCTCTGATTGATGAAAAGGACCATGAACTGGCTCCTAAATTTGCACTGCTCAGGGCTATGACTATTGGAAATATTGCTGATGAGGCAGCTTTCAAAAAAGCTCTGGTGGAATTGAATAAAACATATCCCCAAAGTGAAGAAAAAAACAGGGCAGATGAATTAATTGCCTATTTGAACAAGACTTACACGGTTTTGAAACAAGAAGAAGAAAAGCAGATTGCCAAAGAGATATACTTTATAAAAGATGACCAGGAACATTTATTTGTACTTGCTCTTAAAAGTGGAGATACTGATATTAATCGTATTATTTTTGACATTATCAACTTTAACCTTGATGATTTTGTGAATACCACTTTTAAAACCGAGGGTGAATTGCTGGATGATGGCTTGCAGATAATCAGTGTCAGAAGTTTTGAAAATAAAACAACTGCTTCCGAATACTACCGGTTGATAAATTCAAATACAGATGTTTTTAAATCAATAGATGGAATGGAATACAGCTTTTTTGTTATTTCCCTGGATAATTTTAAAACATTTAAACAAAACAAATCAGCATCTACATATTTAAAGTTTTTTGAAGAAAATTATCTTCTATAAATGTAGGGAATAGAGGGAAGAATGGGAGAAAATTAACCGCAAAGTTCGTAAAGAGTTCACGCAAAGTTCGCAAAGGATACTTAAATATTAAAGTTTTTTCAATTAATATTTTTTCTTTGCGTTCTTAGCGCATCCTTGGCGGTTAATTCTTTTAAAAAAAAAAGAAAATGCCACTAAAACACCCCGGTACAGTCGTTCCTCCTTACGGGGCAGGCTAAGTCACTAAGATTCACAAAGGGTTTATTTTCATTACTTTAACTTTTGTGTATCTTTGTGTTTTTGTGTCTTTGTGGCAAGAATAGCACTTTTCGGAGTGGGCTCAAGTTTGTAAAGTTCAACGCTTACTTTTAACTTTATGACTTTATAACTTTTAACTCTTTTAACTTGACACTACGTATTATACTGAAGAACCATATTTGAGATGAGGAAGATTAGAATTTTATGGATAGATGATGAGATAGAATTATTAAATTCTCATATTATTTTTCTTGAAGAGAAGGGCTACCAGCTAAAAACGGCAAGTAACGGTGATGATGCTATTGAGATGATTGGAAATGAGGATTTTGACCTTGTGTTTTTGGATGAGAATATGCCGGGCAAAAGTGGACTTGAAACATTATCTTATATAAAAGATATACGACCCGATATTCCGGTTATAATGGTTACAAAGAGTGAGGAAGAAGATATAATGGAAGAGGCAATCGGAGCAAAAATATCTGATTACCTTATTAAACCGGTGAAACCTCAGCAAGTACTATTATCGATAAAAAAGATTATTGAGAAAAAATGGCTGGTTACCAGGAAAACCGCTACTGCATATCAATCGGAATTTTCCAAAATAGGAAATAAGATCAATGAAGCTGTTAGTTTTTCCGATTGGGCTGACCTGTACAAGAAACTCTCTTACTGGAGTATTGAACTGGACAATTCAGAGGATTCAAATCTCCTGGAGGTTTATCGTATGCAGGAGAATGAAGCCAATAACGCTTTTTCACGATTTGTAAAAACGAATTATGTTTCATGGTTTGAAAAAAGAGCATATGATAAGCCGCTGATGTCTCATGAGATTTTTCGCCGGAAAATATTACCGATATTAGACAATGGTGAAAAAGTTGTATTTATATTGATTGATAATTTGCGATACGATCAATGGCGGACAATCTATCCCGAAATACAAAATTATTTCAGGATCAGGCAGGAGGAACTCTATTGTAGCATTTTACCAACTGTTACCCAGTATGCAAGAAATTCAATTTTTGCAGGGATTATGCCTGTCGAAATTACAGAAATGTTTCCGGAATTATGGATACCTGAGGAGGTTGAAAAAGGCAAAAACCTGAATGAAAAGGAATTATTGTTACAACAGCTTAAAAGGTTAGGGAAAGATTATTCTTGTATTTACGAAAAAGTCAATAATCTTGAACAGGGCAAAAAACTTGTTGAAAACTTGAATTCACTTGTAAATAAAGATCTTCTTGTAGTTGTGTATAATTTTGTTGACATCCTTTCTCATGCTCGTACTGAAATGGATATGATACGCGAACTTGCAAATGATGAATCGGCTTACAGATCACTTACCCGTTCATGGTTTACTCACTCTCCATTGATTGAGTTTATAAAGGAACTAACAAACCATAATGTTACCCTGGTTATTACAACTGATCACGGAACAGTTCGTGTACAGAACCCTGTAAAAGTTATTGGAGACCGTCAAACTACTTCGAACCTGAGATATAAAATGGGTAGAAACCTGAATTATAATCCGAAACAGGTTTTTGAGATTGGAGACCCTGCAAAAGCACGTCTGCCTAAATCAAACATCAGCTCAAAATATATTTTTGCATCCAATAATGATTTTCTTGTTTATCCCAATAGCTTTAATCACTATGTAAAACTCTACCGGAATTCTTTCCAGCATGGTGGTATTTCAATGCAGGAAATGATTCTGCCACTGGTTACACTTACATCAGCTTTCTGAATTGAATATAGAATATGCCAGGAATTATAATTGATAATATTAAAAATATTGATTTCGCTGCTGCGGAGTTGCTTAAAAAATTTGAGGGTCAAAGAGTATTCGCTTTCTTTGGTGAAATGGGGGCTGGCAAGACAACGTTTATCCAGGCTTTGTGCAGGAAATTAGATGTAATTGAAGTAGTTAACAGTCCAACTTTTACAATTGTAAATGAATACCATGCAGAGAACAGTATTGCAATTTATCACTTCGATTTTTTCAGGATAAAAAAGATTGAAGAAGTTTTTGATTTTGGGTATGAGGATTATTTCTATTCCGGAAACTACTGCTTT
>JAUVHQ010000288.1 GCA_030593185.1 Bacteroidota bacterium | reverse complement strand
AGATAGCTTTTCGTAGCCTATACAGACAATTAGGATACACTTCTATCAATATTACTGGTTTAGCTATTGGTTTAGCATGTAGTATACTCATCTCTTTATATGTCATAAATGAAATGACATATGACCGGTTCCATGAGAATGTAGAAAGGATTTACCGGATTGGAGTAAAAGGCAAAATGCTTGGTAATGATCTTAACATGGCGGTTACTGCAGCCCCGATGTATCAGACTTTAGCTACTGAATATCCTGAGATTGAACATGTTACCCGCGTAAGAGGGTTTGGCGGCTGGCTGGTCAGATACGGGGAGAAAAAATTTATGGAGACTGGGAAGACTTTCCTTTTTGCCGATTCAACATTTTTTGATGTATTCAGCTTTCACCTTATTAAAGGCAACCCTGAAACTGCGCTGACAAATCCTCGAAGTCTGATTATGACACAGAAAGCCGCCAAAAGATATTTTGGTGATGAGGACCCAATGGGAAAACCCCTGAGTGTTGAAGATGATACAACCATCTACACGGTTACCGGTCTTCTGGAGGATGTTCCGGTAAACTCCCATTTTCACTTTGAGTTATTGGGTTCACTAAGTTCAATCCGGGGTAGCCGGAATACAAATTGGATGAATCATAATTATTATACCTACATAACAGTAGTTCCGGGAACAGATGCTGAACAATTATCAGAAAATATTAACGGCATTGTAGTAAAATATGTTGGACCTCTGATTCAGGAGTTCCTGGGGATTGACCTGGACCAATTTGTGGAAGCAGGAAACGCGTTTGGTTATTTTCTACAACCTTTATTGGATATCCACCTTCATTCAGATCTTCAATATGAAATGGAACCCAACGGGAATCCTGCATATGTTTATATCTTTTCACTTATCGCTGTTTTAATATTGGTCATTGCCTGTATCAATTTTATGAACCTGGCTACGGCTCGTTCTACAAGCCGGTCCAGGGAAGTTGGAATAAGAAAAGTTGTCGGTTCAAACAGGGTCCTTTTGATTGGCCAATTCCTTACCGAATCCGTTCTTCTAAGTTTTGTTTCCCTGGTTTTTGCAGTTCTGATAGTATATCTTATAATGCCGTATTATAACAACTTAATCAGGCTGGAACTTCATTTCAATCTTCTTGGGAATTCTTATCTCATTCCAATGCTCCTTCTGCTAGCTCTGGTTGTCGGTCTCCTGGCAGGAAGTTATCCTGCATTTGTACTTGCTTCCTTCAGACCTGTAGCTGTCTTAAAAGGAGAGTTAAGTGCAGGCACAAAAAAAGGACGGCTCAGAAGCCTTCTGGTGGTAGTACAATTTACTATTGCCATCATAATCCTTTTAGGAACTTTTATCGTTTACCGGCAGTTGAATTATATGCAACAAAAGGATCTGGGGTTCGAAAAGGAAAATGTCATGGTTATACGAAGATCAGATGCCCTTGAAGACCAGATCGATGCATTTAAACAAGAGCTGGTTAAACATTCCAGCGTAATAAGCGCTGGTAATTCAACCCATATACCCTCGAGTGGTTTCTGGAACAATGCCCATTGGCTGGAAGGGCAGAACCGTAGTGATGTTCTTTTATTAATGACAGCATTTGTTAGTTATGAAATAGCAGATGCATTAGATCTTGAAATAGTTGAAGGAAGGTTCTTTACCAGGGAAATGCCAACCGATTCATTTGCCGTTGTAATAAATGAATCGGCAGTTAAGGTGTTGAATATAGCAGATCCCCTTAGTACTCGTTTTGTCAATCCGGGTCAAACGCCGGAGGAGGATCAGTTTTTGCCTATCATCGGAGTTGTGAAAGACTTTCATTATGAATCCATGCATGATAATATTAATCCCATGATCTTTCATTTTATGCCAGGTAACTGGGAAGGATATATCATTGTCAGGATCCAACCAGGCAATTTACCGGAAACCGTTGCTTTCGTTAAACAAACATGGGAAGATTTCAATTCCAGGTATCCGTTTGATTACTTTTGGCTGGATGATGAATTCGGGAAATTATTCGAACCGGAAAGACGGACCAGACAACTCCTGTCTGTTTTTTCGTTCCTGTCTATTTTTCTTTCATGTCTTGGCTTACTTGGTTTAATTTCATTTACCGCAGTACAAAGAACAAAAGAGATAGGGATCAGGAAAGCCCATGGTGCTTCTGTTAACATAATTGTTTTTCTATTATCGCGCGAAACAATACAATTATTAGGAGTCGCGGCACTTCTATCCATTCCGTTCTATTTCGGAGTTAAACAATGGTTACAGAATTTTGCCTTTCATATTAAATTTAATCCGGCACTTTATTTTATTTTTCTAATTGTTATTACTTTGTTTGTGTTGGTAATAGCCTTACTATCCATTGGTTTCCGGGCATACAAAGCGGCAGTAACAAATCCGGCTGAAAGCCTGAGGGTTGAATAATTTGTGAGGGCAAATAGATTTTATTAAAGAAATCAATCTGTTAATTGAAAGGTTGTACCCAAATGGGGGGTTGGTGTAACTATACCAGTTATCTATACAATAACTTATATGGCATTTCTTTCATTTACCAAAGTATTTGTAACTTGTACAAATCTAAATCTAAATAATTCTTTTTGATTAATATTAAATAGCATGTTTCTGATTTTGGCAGGGATTCTTTTATATACAGATAGACGATTTGACATTTGGTTTTAGGATGTATATGTAGTTAAAACAAGTGGACATAAACAAAAGATATGTAAGTTTACATATTTACAATTCGTTGTGTGTAATTTATTAAGCAAAATTAAAAAACCATGAAAAATTTAAATTTCTTAAGAAAAGCTGTTTTTACACTTATCCTCCTTCCGGCGATAATTTGGGGAGGAAAAACCCAAACTATTACCGGTGACTGGAATGGCGTACTTGACCTGGAAGGCGTTTCAATACAGTTGGTAATACATATTAAGCAGGTCCAAAACGGTTTTCAAGCCACCATGGATAGTCCCGACGAGAATTCTTTTGACATACCCCTTGATACACTTACGTTTGAGTCCCGGCAACTGGAATTCATACTAAAGAGTGCAGGCGCTAAATACACAGGTGTTGTTGATGAATCGTTCACGAATATTAAGGGTACATTTTCCCAAAGTGGACAAAACTTGCCTTTAGAATTTCAAAGGGAAAAGATTAAACCCCCTGAAAATAGCATGGCATACATTAAGGAGATCTATACAAAGAAGGAAGTATATATTCCAATGCGTGACGGTGTCAGACTTTTCACTTCAGTTTACACACCAAAAGATACTACACAATTACATCCGATTTTATTGTACCGTACA
>JAUVHQ010000285.1 GCA_030593185.1 Bacteroidota bacterium | reverse complement strand
AAAAAGTAAAAAGTAAAAAGTAAAAAGTAAAAAGTAAAAAGTGAAGAGGGAAGAGTTCAAGGTTCATAGTTGAAACAGGGTTCTGGGCTTTGGGTGCTTGTTTCACGATTCACGATTCTTCAATTTTAGCATTTTAAACATTTTATCATTCACTCATTTACTCATTTCTTTTATCAGACACTAAATAGTTACAAAATCTATTATCAAATGAGAAAAAGAAAAATAATCTTTTTGTTTTTATTGTTTGTTCCTATAATTTCAAACGGACAAACAGAAGAAAAGCAGGTAAACAAGCTTATTATCAATGCTGATATGGGAAAACATAAAATCAGCAGACATATTTACGGGCATTTTGCCGAACATCTCGGACGCTGTATCTATGGAGGAATTTGGGTTGGAATAGATTCTCCTATTCCGAATACAAGGGGTATAAGAAATGATGTTGTTCAGGCTCTGCGGGAACTTGATATACCAAATTTGAGGTGGCCGGGTGGTTGCTTTGCCGATACTTATCATTGGAAAGATGGTGTTGGACCATATAACGATCGTCCCTCAATAGTAAATGTGCATTGGGGTGGGGTTACTGAGGATAATAGTTTTGGAACACATGAGTTTATGGAACTTTGTGAGCAACTTGATTGTGAAGTTTATATAACCGGCAATCTGGGCAGTGGAACAGTTCAGGAAATGGCAGAATGGGTTGAATATCTTACTTCGGATGCTGAAAGCCCAATGACAAAATTGAGGAAAGAAAATGGGCATAAAGCCCCGTGGCAGGTAAAATTCTGGGGTATTGGCAATGAAAACTGGGGTTGTGGAGGTAATATGAGTCCTGAATATTATGCCGATCTGATGCGGAGATATTCTACTTACTGCAGAGACTTTAGTGGCAACAAACTTATAAAAATTGGGGGTGGTCCTTACGGTGCTGATTATAACTGGACAGAAGTCCTGATGAAAGAACCAAAAAACAGAGGGATGATGCAGGGTCTGTCGCTCCATTATTATACAGTATTTAAAGACTGGGGTAATAAAGGCTCTGCCACTCAGTTTACTGAAGAAGAATGGTTTGGAACTATAAAAACAACCCTGAAAATGGAAGAATTAATTTCCGGACATTCCACAATCATGGATAAATATGACCAGGAGAAAAGAATCGGATTATATGTGGATGAATGGGGCAACTGGTTTGATGTTGAACCAGGTACCGAACCGGGCTTTCTTTACCAGCAGAATTCACTTCGGGATGCAATAGTTGCCGCTGTAAATCTGAATATTTTTAATCAGTATTGTGAGCGTGTAAAAATGGCAAATATTGCCCAAACTGTAAATGTTTTGCAGGCAATGGTTTTAACGCGTAAGCAGAAAATGGTATTAACTCCTTCATACTATGTTTTCAAAATGTATAAAGTACATCAGAATGCTATCTTGCTTCCTTCAGAAATAAAATGTGAAGAGTATCAATTAGGTGAAGAAAAAGTGCCAGCACTTAGTGTTTCCGCTTCTGTTAACAAGGATGGGATTATTCATATTTCTGTTGTAAATGTAAATCCAAATAAGAATATGAGACTTGAATGTGAAATCCGTGGGGCAAAAATTTCGTCTGTTTCAGGTGAAATATTAACTGCAAAAGAAATTAATGCTTTTAATGATTTTGACCGGAACGAAAGGGTATTTCCTGTTAAATTCAGTGGAGCGAAATTAAAAGGTGAAAAGATGATTATAGATGTTCCTGCTAAATCGGTAATGATGTTGGAGCTAAATTAACATAGGTTGTTTTGATAAAGCTAAAATTTGTATTTATAAATTGTTAATCGTATAACACATCTGCGAAAAATCTTTGGAATAATGAATTGTAAATATGTAATAGGTGTTGATTATGGTACCGACTCGGTGCGTTCAGTTATTATTGATGCTTCAAACGGGAATGAAATTTCATCTTCTGTGTTTGAGTATCCGCGGTGGAAAGAAGGAAAATACTGTGATACTGCAAAAAACCGGTTCCGCCAGCACCCTGCGGACTATATCGAGGGACTGGAAAAAACTGTAAGAGAGGCATTAGAGAATGCGCCGGAAGCTGTTGCCGGTAAAATTGTTGCTATTTCGGTTGATACTACAGGATCGACACCTGTTGCTGTTAATGAAGAAGGTATGCCTTTATCATTGACAAAGGAGTTTGAGAATAATCCCAACGCGATGTTTATACTCTGGAAAGATCATACTGCCGTGAAGGAAGCAGAAGAGATTAACAACCTTACACATACCTGGGGTGGTATGGATTATACTAAATATGAAGGAGGTGTTTATTCATCAGAATGGTTCTGGGCAAAAATACTTTATGTGCTCCGGGAGGATAAAAATGTCAGGGAAAAAACTTTCTCATGGGTTGAGCATTGCGACTGGATACCAGCTCTGCTTACCGGAGATACAAACCCTGTGACCCTAAAACGAAGTCGTTGTGCTGCAGGTCATAAAGCAATGTGGCACAAGGATTTCAAGGGCCTTCCGTCTGAAGATTTTCTGGTTAAACTCGACCCCCTGTTAAAGGGTTTAAGGAAAAGACTTTACGAGGAAACTTATACCTGTGATGTTAAAGTTGGTAACCTTTCAGATGAATGGGCAAACCGGCTGGGATTAAATACAAATGTTTCTGTTGGTGTGGGGGCGTTCGATGCACACCTGGGAGCAGTTGGAGGAGAAATC
The DNA here is from genome assembly GCA_030593185.1 of Bacteroidota bacterium. Classification (GTDB taxonomy): domain Bacteria; phylum Bacteroidota; class Bacteroidia; order Bacteroidales; family VadinHA17; genus JADFUQ01. The sequence goes on along the minus strand of JAUVHQ010000285.1, from coordinate 611 downwards.
AAACCCGGCTATATGAGTAAAGTAATGGGAACTTCAACATGTGATATGATGGTATCACCTTTTGAACAAAAAAATTCAAAATTGATAAAGGGTATCTGCGGACAGGTGGATGGATCAATTATTCCCGGTATGCTGGGGATGGAAGCCGGACAGTCTGCTTTCGGAGATGTATATGCCTGGTTTAAAAAAGTTCTATTATGGCCGGTTGAAAATGTATTGACAAAGAGTGAATTGGTGAATGCAGATACAAAAGAGAAATTAATAGATGAGATATCCGGCAAAATCATTCCTGAACTATCACAGCAGGCAGAAAAAACAGGGGTTGATGAATCAGGGATAATAGCTTTAGACTGGTTAAACGGACGCAGAACACCGGATGCAAATCAGAATTTAAAAGGGGCTGTTACCGGCTTAAATCTTGGTTCTGATGCACCGAAAATTTTCAGGGCACTGGTTGAAGCAACTGCTTTTGGAGCAAAAAAAATAGCAGACAGGTTTGTTTCAGAAGGTGTTGAAATAAAGGGAGTTATTGCTCTTGGAGGGGTGGCAAAAAAATCTCCGTTTGTGATGCAGGTGGTAGCAGATGTAATGAATATGCCAATAAAAGTAGC
>JAUVHQ010000271.1 GCA_030593185.1 Bacteroidota bacterium | reverse complement strand
GGCAGAAGCGACTATTCAGTGTTTTAAGTTTGGAAGCCCAAAACGGTTAATTTCACTATACTTTGCATTATTAAGTCTGCAATCCTCAGTCTGCAGTCGACAATCTGAAGACCGGGCTATTTATGTTTTTCAGTCCCGGTTTATCAGGAATGTAATTATTTGATCGTGTTTAATAATTGTTTGATTGTTTCCTTTATTGCCGACCGTTGACTGTGGACTGCCGACTGTTAACTACCGAAATTCGGGATTATTTTACGGGGTAAATTTTTAAGTTTTGATTAATTGGAACTTCCGGTTTATCCGGGTTAGGTATAAAAAAATTCAGGGTGTATGAAATAAGCAATTATTGCCATGATAATAATGAGTAAAACAAAGAATAACAAAATTTTAAGAGGTAAAATTCTTGCTTTACGCTTCTTTTCAAGATTTTTCTCGCTTATTAAACCCTTAACGTGATTTAGAATCCTAAGGACAGAACTGTCATTCTTAGGAATGATTCCGATAGTACCAGCAGTAATTAATTCGTTATGTATATTTACATCTTTCTGGTTAGTAAGAACAAATACATTAAAATCCGGATAGATATTTTTAGTTTTTTTTACACTATTAATCAATTTTTCTTTTTCTGAAACACCACCATGACTATTTTCGGTATTTAAGAAAAATATATTTATACTAGTGTTGTCAATATTTGAAGTCTTCAGGTAATCACATAAAGCATCTGATGTTGAGAACAAATGCACTTTATATTTCTCTTCATTTGATAGCTTTTCCTTAACCAATGGAAAAAAAGCCCTGTTCTGGTCAACAAAATAAATAAAGACCAGCTTTTTTTTTTGAATATTCTTAAAAAAATCAGCTACCATATTTCAAAAATAAGAGAATATTGTTTCGCAAATTAATAAAAAAATGGAATAATTATACTACTAATTTTGATCTTTCTCCAGGATTAAGGCTAAGGATAAGGCTAAGGTTTTTAACTGCACATATTAACCTTTTTAGCCATCATTTAGACTTGCTATTATTGATTATTCCTAAGTCACCAGGAAAATTACTTTCGGTAAGCTCGCAGGTCGGCTCTTAGCCTTAGCTTCAGCCTCAGCTTTCAATAAAAGAAACTCTGTCTATTTCAATAAGTAACTTCGGAATTCCGATATTTTAAAACTATTGAGTTTCTTCAATTAATTCCAGTAACCGGTTCGAAACCATTCTTATTTCATCATCCGATATATTAAGAGGTGGAGCAATACGGAAAGAGTCAGATCTGAACAGGAAGGAGTCAAGCAAGAATCCTTTTCGAGGTGCTTGTTCAATAAGTCGTTTAGCATGATCCGGATATTTAAGCTCAACAGCTAAGAACAAGCCCATCCCCCTAAATTCTCTTATTGCCTTATGACAGATAAGTTTTTTAAACAACTTGCCCTTTCTGTTAACATCTGCAATTAATTTTTCTTCCAGGAGTACCTGCAGGGCAGCATGAGCTGCTACACAAGAAACAGGATGACCCCCAAAGGTTGTAATATGACCAAGGGAGGGATTAGTTTTTAGCTGAGACATATTCTCAGAAGATGAAATAAACGCACCCAATGGCATTCCTCCCCCTAATGCCTTGGCAAGTACTAAAATATCAGGTAAAACCTTAAATTGCCCGAAGGCAAACAATGATCCTGTTCGTCCAAATCCTGTTTGCACTTCATCAAATATCAGAAGGGTGCCTGTTTTCAAACACCGCTTCTTTAGTTCAGGCAAAAAATCATTCACCGGTACTATTACCCCTGCTTCAGCTTGAACCGGTTCTACTACAACACACGCAGTTTCAGAACCAATTTGATCCAGTTGATCCTTCCGGTTAAATTCCAGAAACCGGATTGATGGGACAAGAGGACGGAAAGCATCTTTATACGATTCGTTACCAAGAATACTGAGGGCCCCATGAGTACTACCGTGATACGATTTTCTAAAGGCAACTATTTCATGGCGACCTGTTATACGTTTAGCAAGCTTCATAGCCCCTTCTACAGCTTCACTTCCCGAATTAACCAGGTAAACTGAATTGAGTGTTTCCGGAAGATTGTCAGTTAGTAATTTTACCAGTTCTATTTGCGGTTTTTGGATTAACTCACCATATACCATTAAATGAAGATGCTTATCAACCTGGTCTTTAATAGCTTTAATGACTTTGGGATGATTATGTCCCAAATTACTTACACAAACACCCGATATAAGATCAATATACTTTTCCCCTGAAGGAGTAAAAAGATAGATACCCCGTGCCTTCTCAATTTCAAACGCGAGGGGATTAACAGATGTTTGTCCAAAATGTCTCAGAAACAACTGTTTGTGTAAGGTCATGGATGAAAAGGTTAGGAATATTCAGGAAGTTACTTAACAATGAGATTAATATCATTAATCAACTGATCCTTATAGGACTTACCTATTGGGATATTTATGTTTTTATCTTTAAAACCCAATTCCACTGAATTGTCCTTTATTACTTTGATCCTGGATTTATTTACAATGTAAGAACGGTGGACTCTAATGAAAATATCTGAAGGTAATTTCTTTTCAATCGCTTTCATAGTGAAATGTATCGTAACCTTATCATTTATTGTATTTATTATTATATAATTTTCCAGAGCTTCTACCCAAACAATATCTTCATATTTCATTCGGATAAGAGTAGAGCCTTTTTTTATAAAAATTTCCCTGCTATTTTCGATATTCTTAGTCTCTGTTCTTTTTCTATTCTGAGCTCTCTCAACTGCCTGAATAAATCTGGAATAGGTAATCGGTTTTAACAAATAATCGGTAACATTAAAATCAAAAGCCTGTAATGCATACTTGTCACGTGATGAGGTAATAATTACCTGGGGAAGTTTTTTGAGGCTTTTCAAAAATTCAATACCATCCATTTCAGGCATTTCAATATCTAAAAAAATTAAATCAATTTTTTGGTTATTTTCTTTCAATAAATTAATCGCATCAATAGCATTCTCAAACGATTCAACTTTAATTAAACTTTCAGTTCTTCCGATATATTCTTCAATAAGCATTCTGGAAAGCTTATCATCTTCTATAATAATACAATTCATATATAAGCTATTTTAGAAATTTGCCCTTTCACCATAAAATAACAACACCTTATCAATAGAATCCTTACGTTTATCAAAGATAACAAAAAACAGATATTAATATAATTGTAATACTTTTTATTTCGGTATCAGGATTTATTTTTTTAAAAAAATTCAATTTCAAGTGTTTTTGACCGCTTAACTGATCGTCGAAGCCACTGCAACAGAATTTCCTGCTTTTCATCATTTGTTAATTCCCAGTTGATACCGGATTTTCGTAATTCGCTGGTAAGATTATACAGAATAATTGAAGCAGAGACTGAAACATTAAAACTTTCAGTAAATCCAAACATAGGAATTTTCAGGTGTTCATCAGCATTCTCAAGAGCAAATTCAGATAGTCCTTCAAGTTCGGTTCCAAAAACCAGTGCTATCTTCCCACTTAATAAATTGAAGTCATCGAGCATCTTTGATCC
>JAUVHQ010000168.1 GCA_030593185.1 Bacteroidota bacterium | reverse complement strand
ACTTTAATCCGACAGTGATACGTATTGTCGATGAAATAGGATTTAAGGTCATAAAAACCCATGTAACCTATCGTTATCTGTTTGACCGCAATAAGGAATTCAAACGGGCAAAGAAGGTGAATGTCTGAGGATGTTACGAGTTTCGAGTTTTGTCTAACAATGCACTTAATGACCCCAGTGAAATATGCTCCTCCGTCGCATTTCACAGGGTAAACTTCTTCCTACTACTTACTTCTTACTATATACTTCCTACTTCTTCTCTTTGGCACAGTATTTGTTTTTAAATATGCAACAGGCAATCTCAATGATATACCCGGAAGAAATTTCAGGGCAGCCAGGTCTAAAAAGCCTGGCTTTATTTTTTTCCCTAAGTATCTGATTGTTTTTGTTTCTTCTTGACTGTTAAGTTATTCGTATTTTTCTTCACATCATTCTTGTCTTCCTTCCTACTTCTTCCCTTTTTACTTTTGCCTTTTTCTTCAAAATTGTTTAAACCCAATAATTTCCCTCACATCGTTTATTGTTTTCCGGGCATTTTCCCTGGCTTTTTCAGCTCCTTCTCTTACCACTTTACCCAGATATGCATCATCTGCCATTATTTCAATAATTCTTTCCCTTATAGGAGCATTAAAACTGATAATATCCTCAGCCAGTTGTTTTTTCATATCCCCATACTGTATTTTACAACTGTTATATTTTTCAAGATAAAATTGAAAACTATCTGCTTCTGATATTACATCCATCAGTGTGAATAGATTTTTCACCGGCTCGCTCATTTCCTGGTTTTCCTGTGTAGGACCGCTATCGGTAACAGCTCTCATTACTTTTTTCCTTATAACTTGCGGCTCATCAATAAGATAAATTGCATTCCCCTCCGATTTGCCCATTTTCCCGGTCCCGTCAAGTCCGGGGATCTTAACAAGTGCTTCACCAAAATTATAAGCAGTTGGTTCAGGAAAAAATTTAGTCTTATACATTGTATTGAAACGACGTGCAAATTTGCGGGTCATTTCCAGATTTTGTTCCTGATCCCTTCCTACAGGAACTTTTGTTGCTTTGTGAATAATGATATCAGCCGCCATCAATACAGGATAAGTCAACAATCCCGCATTAACATTATCAGGCTGCATTCGTACTTTATCCTTAAATGATGTGGTCCTTTCCAGCTCACCTACATAGGCATTCATATTTAATAAAAGATACAACTCTGGAATTTCACTGATATCACTCTGCAGATATATGGTAGCTACTTGCGGATCAATTCCGCAGGCCAGGTATTCAGCTAAAACCTGCTTCACATTACCATAAAGATCATCAGGAGTGGGATGGGTTGTTAATGAATGGTAATCAGCAATGAAAAAAAAGCACCTGTTTTCATGCTGCATTTTTACAAAATTCTTAAGTGCACCAAAATAATTACCAATATGTAAATTCCCTGTCGAACGAATACCGCTTACTACTGTCTCCATAAACCAGATATGTTTAAAATAAATGTGAATGCAAAGCTAATATAAATATTTGTAACTAATCAGTCGGCAGTCCACAGTCAACAGTCAACAGTCCACAGTCAACAGTCGGCAGTCATCGGATGAAGCGAGTTTCGTGTTACGGGTTAAGAAACTGTGGGTTTTTTAATTTGCTTTTTATTAGTGCCTTAAAATTTAGTGAATCTTAATATGATTACTCCCTCTTAGTTGGGTTGTCTCAAAAGAGTGCAATGGTTACGATTCTTCTCTTTGTGGTCCTTTGTGCTTCCTTTGCGAACCTCTGTGTAATAGCCTTTTAAGAGTTAATCACAGAGAAACACTAAGAAGTCACAAAGAGCCACAAAGACTTTTGAGACAGCCCCATATCATTGTTCCGTACCTAATGTATGTATCGGAATATGAGCCAGTTATCCTCTGGGTTTTCTTCTTCTGCCTTTTCTTCTCTTCCCTTTCAACTTTCAACTTTCCTTTTCGTACATTTGCTTTTCTAAACGGGCAAATAATGGAATCAACCAGACAAAAAAAAGTTGGCAGACTTGTGCAAAAAGAACTCGCGGAGATTTTCAGAATTGAAACCAGGAACATGTTCAGAGGGAACATGATCACCCCAACAGTGGTCAGGATGAGTCCCGATCTGATGCTTGCAAAAGTGTATCTTAGTATATTCCCTTCGGAAAAGCAGGATGAAGTAATAGAAACGGTGAATTCTACCTCCGGTGAAATACGATATTATCTGGGTAAAAAAATCGGAAAGCAGGTAAAGAGTATCCCTGAACTCGCATTTTTTATCGACGATTCCCTTGATTATGCTGAACGAATTGATAACCTTCTAAATTCCTGATATACGGAATGCAATACGATTCCATAAAACGTGCACTGGGGACATTATTCAATAAAACTCCCTTTACAAGAAAGATCTTTTATAAACTACTTGATCTTCTTCTTCTCCGTACCTGGCATGTAAAAAGAGAGTTGAGGATTTTCAGGAAAAACAGTGCTGAAAACTTAAATGTTTTAGATGCAGGTGCCGGTTATGGTCAGTACTCCTTTTTTATGTCCGGTCTCTCTTCCTCATGGAATATTAAAGCTGTAGATGTAAAGAAAGAACAAATTGATGATTGTAACCGTTTTTTTAAGAGAATAAACCGGGATAACAGGGTGATTTTTGAAATGGCTGATCTGGTTGAATTTATTGAAAAAGAAAAATATTCACTCATCCTGTCAGTTGACGTGATGGAGCATATTCAGGATGACGAAAATGTTTTCATAAATTTCTATAAATCTCTTATGCCCGGGGGGGTGTTACTAATATCCACACCATCAGATAAAGGAGGATCAGATGTTCATCACCATCATAGTAACTCCTTCATTGAAGAACATGTGCGCGATGGATATGGTGTTAATGAAATTAAAACTAAGTTGGAGAAGGCAGGCTTTAACAATATTAATACACGTTATACTTATGGTAAAACGGGGCAGTTATCATGGAAACTGTCGATGAAGTATCCAATTCTTCTTCTGAATCTTAGTAAAATATTCTTTGTTATTCTTCCGTTTTATTATCTGATCACTTTCCCGTTCTCTCTTTTACTTAATATTCTGGATGTGAAAATAAAACACAAAACCGGAACAGGATTAATTGTAAAAGCCTACAAATAATTTGTATTTTTGCTGCAATTTTCGTTTAATCCCATGGTTTCTATTACAAGGGCCTCCGTAGTTTAATTGACAGAATATCCCGGAAATCTCCGGGAAGGTGCAGGTTAAAATCTTTGCCGGAGGTTCTTTTAAAAATTTAGTCATTTAGTGTTATTATCCTTACTTAATGACCTCTTACTCCTTACTCCATACTTCATCATTCCAATGTTAGGTGTTTCGGGTTACGGGCTAAGATGGAAGAGTTCAAAGTTCAAGGCTGAATGAGCAAAGCACAAGGTTTTTTATGTCCACTTTTAAGCATAATAAGTATACGGATTTTGCGAACGCAGTGAAGCAATCTTTTATGGCTTTTCGTAAAGCTCATGACGGTCTATTTATTTGGTATTCTGGTTGTTATTAGGAGATTGCTTCGTCGCTACGCTCCTCGCAAAATCCTTTTTCACCCATTGAAATCCGGTTATCTTTACTTTCTTCTCCTCTTCTTTCTTCACTTTTTACTTTTTACTTTCTTTCTTCCTTACTCACCCACTTACCTACTTACCTCTTCCCTCTTCGACTGTTTGACTTTTATCTTTTTCCTTTTATCTCTTATCTTTTTCTTACCTTTACCCCACACTAGCTGGAGTATATTTTGAATTTCCCTTTCCACATAGCAAAACGGTATCTTTTTTCTAAAAAGTCAAAAAATGCAATTAATGTTATTTCAGCAATTTCTGTTGTAGGAGTTGCAATTGGCACAATAGCACTTATTGTCGTCTTATCGGTATTTAACGGTTTCGACAACCTGGTGCGCTCATTATTCAATTCCTTCGATCCCGACCTGAAAATCACTTCTGTTATGGGAAAAACATTCCCTGCCAACAATAAAAAGATACAACTACTTGAAAAAGCTGACGGAATATTGTATCTCACCGAAGTAGTCGAGGAAAACGCACTCCTCAGATACGATGAGAGACAATATATCGCTACAATAAAGGGCGTAGGGGAAGATTTTGTCAGGATGAGCGGGATCGATAGTATGATAATTGACGGAAATTTTACACTTGTCAAAGATGGTAAACCCTACGCGGTTATGGGACAGGGCGTAGCTGTTAATCTGGCTGTCGGACTGAATTTTATCTCTCCTGTAATCTTTTATGTTCCACGAAATATGAAACTTATCTCTATGAATCCCGCTAAAGCATTTAATCGCAAATATCTTTTCCCTTCCGGAATATTTGCTATCCAGCAGGATTTTGATTCGGAGTATGTGATTGTTCCTTTGTCATTTGCCCGCGATTTACTTGGTTATACAAATGAAGTTAGTTCCATTGAAATAAAAGTTGACCCATCATATAAAACCTCAATAGTTCAGGAAAATATTAAGGAATTGCTGGGACCGGATTTTTCTGTTAAGAACCGTTTCGAACAACAGGAACTGTTGTATAAGATCATGAAATCAGAAAAGTGGGCAATCTTTCTTATACTCACTTTTATTCTTATTGTAGCTTCATTTAATGTAATCGGTTCGCTTACAATGCTCATTATCGAAAAAAAGAAAGATATTGGTATTTTACGCAGCATGGGAACAAGCCTCTCTGCATTACGACGGATTTTTCTTTATGAAGGATGGATGATATCCCTGCTCGGAGCTTTCTCCGGACTGATACTGGGAACCCTTATCTGCTGGATACAACAACACTTCGGTATTATTAAGCTGCAGGGTAGCGATTCATTTGTTATCGATGCTTACCCCGTCAGTATTGAGATACCTGATCTGATATGGATTTTTCTTACAGTCCTGCTTATTGGTTACCTGGCTGCCTGGTACCCGGTAAGATATATTACAAGGCGGTTTGTTCTTAAACAGGGTGATTGAAGAAGGCGGAAGGCGGAAGTGAAGAGGGAAGAGAAAATGTCAAAAGTCGAAGAGTCGAAAGGTCAAAGAGGTGAAAAGTTGAGAAGTTTAGTCATTTCTTTTTCTTCCACTAAATCCGGGGGACATCTGGTTCATTTTCCGATATTTACATTAGGTGCGAAACAATGATATGGGGTTGTCTCAAAAGTCTCTGTGGTTCTTTGTGTCTTCTTTGTGTAACTTTGTGGTATAGCTCTTAAAGAGTTGTTACACAGAGTTGAAAAATCATTGTATTTCTCACTTTTGAGACAGCCTCACTAAGAGGGGGGTAATCATGTTAAGATTCACTGAATTTGAAAATTTCAGTAAAGCAGTTTTCTCTAAAAATCGTATCTTCGGGTCATGAAATATCCTGTTTACATAATTGGCTTTTTATTTCTCTTTTTGTGCTATT
>JAUVHQ010000232.1 GCA_030593185.1 Bacteroidota bacterium | reverse complement strand
TCTGCGTTCTAATAAATCCAAATCCAGGGTAAAAAGAAATATATGGAATTAACATTATTGTTATTTGTTTCATAGTCTGGGGATTATGGCACACAACGGTCGGCGGTATGCGATGTTTTAGGTGGTGGTGCCGAAACAGGGCACCCAAGGTGCCCAGGCACCATGGCGCGCATATTGCTTTTCCGTTTTGTCAAAATTGGTTACTGAATTAAAGTTAAAGGATTTTAGCTAAATGAGAACCTGTTGTTGCCAGATTGCAAGATGCGTGATAAACTAAATATCGTATAACGCATGTTAGAAAACGTTGCGCCATAAACCACACACGATTACATGCCCTCTACTTAAATACCCACACTCACGGACTGTCATGCCCGCTCGACAGACTATACTCATGCCCACACGATGAAGATATTTGAAATAAGAATTATGAGAGTATTCTTTATATATTTTCCGCAATGTTTTCTAACGTCCGTGTATATACGCTGTGCTGATTGCGTACCTTACCATTCCTATGCAATAAAGTTACAAATTTTACCATACCTATTATTGCCACCAGGCCAACCATAGCGTATATACAATGTTGAACTAAACCCCGGGATTTCTCCCGGGGTAGATTTTTGTGCAATTTTATAGTACCAACATTAAAATTGTACAATATCAGAACAACTGACCTCAGGGGATTTTAAGATGATACCAATTTATAAAAAACAGTCAAATCTGTACCTGGAAATTTTGTTTGAGTTTCATTTAATTGACGACAAAGCTCATCCACAATTTTATCATCCTTCCAATAATTCATTCGATGCAGTTCCACAGTCAATATTTTTCGCTGATAATCAGGATGAATATTAGCATCGGTTTTGTAAACCTGTTGTAACAGTTTACGGGCTTCATCGGGATGTGACATACTGGGCTTTATTATACTGGCCATGGATGTTTCCGCCCTGTATGCAATGATTTTTACAGTATCGAGAAATAGTTTTCTTTGGTTTATAACATTATCAAATTTCTGGTTTTCCGGTAATTGAGAAAACAGTATTTTCCGCGGGATTTGCTTTTTCTTTTGCTTTATCTGATTAATCTCTGATTCTAAAGATGTTATCTCGATATTGAGATCTGCTTTCTTACGAAGAAATTCTTCCATTTTGTTTTTTTCTATTGGATCCTGGCCTAATAGCATTGTGGCAAACTTGGCCTTTCGGATATTCAACTTTGAAACCAGTTTTCTTTGTTGGTTTTCCATGTCGCGATACTCGGGATTTATCAGTAAAGTGGTATCACTTATTTTTTCTCTCATATAACTGACAAGTGTGTCTATGCCAAAGTTTTCCATGACGTACTTGAAAAAATTTTCCTGAGACCACCGTGCGAACATGTAAATACCGATTAGAATGGTTGAAAGCATAAAATTTGTTGTAAGAATGGAGGTTTGGTGACCTGATGGTAATTTTTTTCTGATCTCCCTTGCCCATATTTTTTTATTACTGCCTTTATTTTGGAGCAACACACCTCTTTCAGCTAATTCCATTTGTTGTTTTTTACCTGTTTGATCCATTTCGGTATAGCTGGTAAATTCTTCATCCGGCCATTTGTCTTTTACATTTTTATTGTATGTACAAATGGCAATCCTTTCTTCCCAAAGATCGTGGAAGAAATCAGGGCTGTAACACTCCCTGTCAAAAACAAGCATAAACCTGTGCAATTTGGGTTCCGCTTCTAATTCTTCATTTGAAGGCTGATCAGGGATATCTCTGTCCAAACGGGGGATTATATCTCGCTTTATTACCTCGATCATGCTGCTGTTCACGGCTTTGTTTACAACAAAAAAGGGTTGTCCGAGAGAATCATTTACCCAGTAATCCGTGCTCCCGCTCATACACAAACGCAAACGGCTTACATAACGTTTGGGCATGTTGGTTTTTTGCCCGTAGTAAATGTTCACATGGCCATCAATATATAATATCCCGGATAATGCAGGGTGCGATTCAAGCCAGTCTTTGCTGAGTTTTCGTCCCCAATGCTCAATATCTGCCTTTTGACAAAATAATGCTATGCGTTCCCTTAGTGTTTTTACCTCCGGTATCCGGTCAAGACCCATGGCCTTTCCCAATTCACCCGAGGGAATGCTACTGGATTGGGCTAAGGTCTTTATCCGTAATAATGCAAGATATGCAAGCGATATAAACACGCTTGACAAGGAATAATATCCCGTGTCAGGGTAAAAATCATCCTCGTATTTTAATAATCCGTTGGCTAAAAGGGCTGGTAAAGACAATAATACACCAGCCTGATGCAAATCAATTTGCCCTTTGAATTCAACAGGGGATGGCACTCCTGTTTTACTGGACAAAACACGGTCAAGGACATTTATACATGCCTTGCCCATCAACTGGTTGTCATCAAGTACGCTACGTGTGCTTTTGGTTAATGCTTCTTCTTTTTCCCCTGTTTCGTACCTTGAAAGTATAACCTTCCCTAACTGTATCGATTTCTTTAATGTCTCCGGCTTTATCCCTGTAATTTTGCATATTTCTTCTTTTGTATGGCCAGTACTGTATAGTTGTTGTATTTCCGCTTTCTTTTCATCGGTCATTACAGTATTTTTCCGCTTTCTTACAAAAAAAAACCCTCCGCCCCTTGTTCTCTATAACGCTTTACCCAACGCTTTACGCTTATCGGGCTTACCCCAAATGCCCTTACTATCTCTGACTGGGTCACGTTCCCGTTAATAACCAGTTGACTGGTATATAAACGAAAGCTTCTTATGTCATCTTCGTGATGTTGGTAAATAGGCATTGAACCATTAAAATAGTAAACTGTATTGTTGAATTTTTGGAACCCAACCTGGCTGTTTATTAATGTAATGTCTTCAGGGAAAAACGGTAAGTTAATTTGGGGCATAATACTGATTTTTTCACTAAAATAGGTATCATTTTAAAATCCCCAAATAGTAAAATGACTTATCTTTAGGATAAATTTTATGTCTCTGTATATCAATAAATTAATAACTGAACTCATTCACCTTAATCTTCCTGAGGTCAGCTGTTCTGAGATTATCAAAACCTTTGGGAATAAGACAACGGTATGGGACTCCATATGCTTCCTTTAATGTTTTCAAACTGCTGTTTTCCCCATGCAAATCCATGGGATGGTCTGCAAGAGTTATGATATCTTTATGTTTTTGGTTTGGGAAACCATCTAACAAGTCGTTTTGTGTAAGCACATACCGGCACACAACGCGATAGCTTTCACGTATTCCTAACATAGGAGCATAACTGTCGAATTCATAGTCCTTAAAATGGGGAAAGGTATGCAGTTTAGCCCAGTGTTTATCTACAAGATCTTTCCCATTTTCGTAAAGTTTATCTAACTCTTGATCTATAATGCACTTTCCATCAATTATCCCAAGGGGATTCACAGTAAGTCTCTGATCTGGTCCGACAGGTCCGGTGACATGAGCGACTACCTTATAATTTAATAACAATTGATTTACAGTGTCAGAAATACCAGGATTTTTTGATGGCCTTATTTGATAACAGAGTGATATCGCATTTAGAGAATTACCTGGGTTTTCCGGTGCAGATGGTTCTCCAAATTTTGACCGGGGTTCTTCCCCAAGCATTGTTTCACATCCTGCATTCCTGCAAACAAAAGCACCTCCAGTACAATCAATAAATACTTTTGCAGAGACCTGATATTTTTGTCCTGAAGAAGAGATAGCTTCAATGGTTTTTATTTCGTTATTGGTTACAGTAGCATTTACAAATTTTGTGTTGAGCAACAATTTGCATTTGCCGGTTTCTTCGAGCATTTGTCTTACAGTATTATCAAACTCATTGACATCAAAAACAACACTTGCCGTCTCTGTTTTCACATCAAGGTCAGATCTTCTTAGTGAATGGTTATAGGTCAATTGTGGTGAAATCAAAAATAACCCATAGGGTTCATCCTTATCATAGGGATGTACTTGCTTTGCCACACCTTTCGTGCCAGGAGGCAAACGATGGTAGATTTCGTAAGAATATGAACAACCAGGGCCTGGTTCCCAATTATTCACATATGATTGCACACTTGTCCCCCCAACCTTGTTTTCTTTTTCTACCAAAATTACATCTGCTCCTGATCGTGAAGCAGCCAGGGCAGCTCCAATTCCGGCACTGCCTGCCCCGATGATGCACACATCAGCTTTTAACAGGTTTATTTGCTGGTCAAAACATGAGCTGTTAATTAAAATAAAAAGCGTGAGGAAAAATGTAAGAATTGTACGCACTTACCTTATTTAGTTTAGAATG
>JAUVHQ010000334.1 GCA_030593185.1 Bacteroidota bacterium | reverse complement strand
ATCCTGATTACTTCTAACCGGGGACTTTGTGGTTCTTTTAATTCTGTGGCGATTAAAAATGCCATTAACCTGGCTGATAATATATATGAATCACAAATAAACAAAGGAAATGTTCACTTTCTGGCAATAGGTAAAAAGGGGGCTGATTATCTGAAGCGAAAAAAATATAATGTTGTAGATACCAAAAATGAATTATTTGACAGTCTTAGTTTCCAAACTGTTGCACCACTCGCAGAGAACATTATGAAGCAATTCATTAATAAGGAATATGATAAAATAGAATTGGTATACAATCAGTTTAAAAATGCTGCAGTGCAAAATATTACAACAGAGCAGTTTTTGCCTGTTATTATTAATGAGGAAGAAGAGGGTAAACATCTCCCTTTATACATTTTCGAACCGGATAAAGAACGAGTAATTAAAGAATTGATCCCAAAATCGTTGAAAATCCAGTTTTATAAAGCCATCATTGATTCTTTTGTTTCTGAAAACGGTGCTAGAATGACTGCAATGCATAAAGCTACCGATAATGCTACAGAAATGATAAGAGATCTTAATCTTGAATACAATAAAGCCCGACAAAACGCAATTACAAAAGAACTTCTTGATATTGTTGGCGGTGCTGAAGCCTTAAATAAATAATATCTATGTATTCTTTTAATGAATCACGCGAAATTATTAATAATACTATTGCAAAAATAAATTTATCTGATGGTCCTGCGGAACTATTCGATCCGATAAAATATACATTGTCAACCGGAGGTAAACGGTTGAGACCCGCTTTGGTACTTATGTCATGCGAATTGTTCTCTGGAAAAATTGATAAGGCAATTATGCCAGCCCTGGGTATTGAGATGTTTCATAATTTCACACTGCTTCATGATGATATTATGGATAAATCCCTGATAAGGAGAAATAAACCTACTGTCCATAAAAAATGGAATGAGAACATTGCAATTCTCTCAGGTGATGTAATGTCTATTCTCTCATACAAGTATATTACAAAATGTAATGAAGAGATGCTTCCTTCAGTAATTGACCTATTTAATCAAACAGCTATTATGGTCTGCAAAGGTCAGCAATATGACATGAACTTTGAGGCACTTCAAGTCGTTACTGTGGATGAATATCTAAATATGATTGAGCTTAAAACATCAGTTCTTATCGCAGCCAGTAATAAACTTGGGGCTTTAATCGGAGGTGCAAATCAGGCAGATACAGACCATATGTATAATTTTGGAAAAAACTTTGGTATGGCATTTCAAATCCAGGATGATATGTTGGATGTTTATGGTGATTTGAAAAATTTCGGTAAAAAACCTTATGGCGATATTATTGCTAATAAAAAAACTTTCCTGCTTGTTAAAGCCTTGGAAATAGCTTCATCTGAGCAAAAAACCCGAATTTATAACCAATTGAAAAAGAAGGATTTTGATCCTGATGAAAAAATTAACGCAATCCTTTCTATTTACAATGAGCTTAATATTAAGGATATAACGGAAGAACTGATCAAAAAATATTTGAGCAAGTCAAAAAACGACCTGGAAAAAGTTTCTCCTGATGATTATAAAAAAGAACAATTAAGAGATCTTTTCGAAATTTTACATAACAGAAACAATTAAGCTTACTGCGTTCGCGTCTTCCTAAACCAATCCATATTCATTAATACTCCAATTGATACAATAAGTTGGTTGTATTTACCAGCTATAAACTTCATTTCCCCGAAAAAAATCACAGTTTCATTAAATGGCAAATTTGCCCCTGCTCCCAGATTAAATCCAATTGCCTGATCAGAATAGTCGGGATAAATATCAGGTGATTCACCCTTGTAATTTGAAATAAGTCCTGTAGTACTTAGCCCCCCAAGTGCGTAAAACAGAAACTTGTCACGAGAGTATAAAAAATATTGACCTTCCACGTCAACCATCCAGAGAGTTGAAGACCGGGTCCCGTCATAAAAATCTTCTTTATCAGGCAAAAAACAGGTAAATGATGCGGATATTTTAAATGATTCGTTGAAATTGTGAATTCCAATTATTCGGATACCCGGATTTCCTGTATGTATATAATGATATTCAATACCCGTCCCGAAAGACATCCCTCCTCCTAATCTGGTTGATTGTGCAAAGGATTGCTTAGAGCTGATAAGAAAAATAAATGAATAGAAGCAAATAAATATTAGTGTTAACTTTTTCATATGAAACATGTTTATTGTATTGAAGAGATAAATATAATTCATAATTC
Organism: Bacteroidota bacterium; assembly: GCA_030593185.1. GTDB lineage: Bacteria > Bacteroidota > Bacteroidia > Bacteroidales > VadinHA17 > JADFUQ01. The sequence goes on along the minus strand of JAUVHQ010000334.1, from coordinate 539 downwards.
TTAATTCGGTATTAATTTCTCACCTTTGCCTTTAATTTCTTCCTTCTTTTTCAAAATTATCACAAAATAAATCAGTACATCTCTCATCATAAAAGCAAAAAATACTAAATTTGTTTTTTTCAAACCTTAGCCTTTCATAATAAAAGAACTAATACACTTTTTTATGTCAAAAAATGTTGGAATTATTAGCCAGGTAATCGGACCGGTTGTTGACGTTACCTTTGAAAAAGAAGGTTCAGAATTACCAAACATTCTCGATGCCCTTGAAATCAAAAGGCTTGATGGACAATCACTTATTGTTGAATGCCAGCAACATATTGGTGAAAAAACAATTCGTGCAATTGCAATGGATTCTACCGATGGACTTAGCCGTGGAACAGAAGTAATAGCCACCGGGTCTCCCATCATGATGCCTACAGGTGAACAAATAAAAGGACGGTTGTTAAATGTTATTGGTGAACCTATTGACGGAATTGGAAAACTGGATAGAAAAAAGGGGTATCCAATTCATAGAAAACCCCCAAAGTTTGAAGATTTAT
>JAUVHQ010000109.1 GCA_030593185.1 Bacteroidota bacterium | reverse complement strand
CTCCCATCATGATGCCTACAGGTGAACAAATAAAAGGACGGTTGTTAAATGTTATTGGTGAACCTATTGACGGAATTGGAAAACTGGATAGAAAAAAGGGGTATCCAATTCATAGAAAACCCCCAAAGTTTGAAGATTTATCTACCGAAGAAGAGGTGTTATTTACCGGCATTAAAGTTATTGACCTTATTGAACCCTATTCAAAAGGTGGTAAAATCGGTCTTTTTGGCGGAGCCGGAGTTGGAAAAACAGTTGTAATCCTGGAGCTGATCAACAATATCGCAAAAGCATATGAAGGATTGTCAGTGTTTGCAGGTGTTGGTGAAAGAACCCGGGAGGGCAACGACCTGCTAAGGGAAATGCTTGAAGCAGGTGTTATTTCGTATGGAAAAGAATTTTTGGAAGATATGAAAAATGGAGGGTGGGATCTTTCAAAGGTTGATGAAAATGCCCTTAAAAATTCTAAGCTTTCCCTGGTTTTCGGACAGATGAATGAACCTCCCGGAGCACGCGCCAGAGTAGCCCTATCCGGATTGTCCATTGCTGAATACTTCAGAGATGGAGATAAAAAGGGTGAAGGCAGGGATATTCTCTTTTTTATGGATAATGTCTTCCGTTTTACCCAGGCAGGATCTGAAGTGTCTGCGCTTCTCGGACGAATGCCTTCCGCTGTTGGATATCAACCTACTCTCTCCACTGAAATGGGAGAAATGCAAGAAAGGATTACTTCTACAAAACACGGATCCATTACATCTGTACAAGCAGTTTATGTTCCGGCTGATGACCTGACCGATCCGGCACCAGCAACTACGTTTGCGCACCTTGATGCAACCACTGTTCTTAGCAGAAAAATTACAGAGCTGGGGATTTATCCTGCTGTTGACCCCCTCGATTCTACATCAAGAATTCTCACTCCTGAAATCGTTGGAAAAGAACATTATGAAACAGCACAGAAAGTAAAAGAGATATTGCAAAGACATAAAGAATTGCAGGATATTATTGCTATTCTCGGTATGGATGAACTTTCAGAAGAAGACAAGCAGTTAGTTCACCGTGCCAGAAGAATACAGCGATTCCTTTCACAACCCTTCCATGTAGCAGAACAGTTTACCGGTACTCCCGGTGTGCTTGTTTCTATTGAAGACAATATTAAGGGCTTTAATATGATTATGAACGGTGAAGTGGATGAATACCCTGAAGCAGCCTTTATGATGGTTGGGGCAATCGATGATGTTATTGAAAAGGGAAAGAAATTACTTAGTGATTCCGGTAATTAATTAACTTTTAAAGCTTAATAAGTGAATCTGGAAATATTAACCCCCGAGAAAAAGGTTTTTGAAGGAACTGTGGTATTAGTAAAAGTTCCGGGAACAAAAGGTTCTTTTGCAATCCTCAATATGCATGCCCCGATAATCTCTACTCTTGAAAAAGGAGAGGTTAAAGTGAAAAAAACCAAAAACCAGGAGCAAATATTTACAATCTCAGGAGGTGTTGTGGAAGTCCGGGACAACAAGATCATTATTCTTGCTGAATCTGTTATTGAATAATGTTATTATTCTAAAAAAGGAATCTCTGTTCAATGACTATTTTGTAATTTCTCCATGAAATAATGATAACAACCCAAATTCTCATCTTTAAATTTCAAATTTCTCTTAACAGTGGTTAAATTCCTGATAATACGTTTTAGTTCGATTGGGGATATCGTATTAACCTCTCCAGTTAGCAGATGCCTGAAAAAACAGGTTGAAGGAGCCCGGGTCCACTATCTTGTTAAACAAAAATTCAGCACATTGGTTTCTGCTAATCCTTACATCGATAAAGTCCATCTGTTTGAGAATGACCTAAATAAAACTATTGAAGAGCTTAAAGCTGAAAATTTTGACTATATAATTGACCTTCATAATAACATCAGGAGTGCTCTTGTGAAAATAAGGATCCGGGCAATACCCTTATCTTTTCATAAACAGAACTTTAATAAATGGCTGCTGGTACATTTGAAAATAAACCGTATGCCCGTTATCAGCATTGTTGACAGGTATTTTGATACTGTTAAAACTTTCGATGTGACTAATGATGGTGAAGGTCTCGATTTTTTCATTCCTGAAAAAGATTTTGTCAGTACCGCATCATTACCTGTTGCATTCCGGGAGGGATTTATCATTTTTGCTATAGGTGCAAACCATGCTACAAAACGGATGCCCGTTGAAAAGATAATTGACTTGATTAAAAATATTGGCCTTCCCATAATTTTACTTGGTGATGGAAATGATAAAGAACGGGGAGATCAAATTGTTATAAATGCAGGAAATAATGTGCTTAATGCCTGCGGATTGTATAACATTAACCAGTCGGCTTCAATTGTTAAACAATCAAAAGTAGTAATCAGTCATGATACCGGTTTAATGCATATAGCAGCTGCTTTTAACAAAAAAATCATCTCTGTCTGGGGTAATACAGTTCCTGAATTCGGAATGTATCCATACCAGCCTGATCCTGATTCCAGGATTATCCGGGTGAAAAATTTAAAATGCCTCCCCTGTTCAAAATTGGGTTTTAAAAAATGTCCTAAAAAACACTTCCGTTGTATGAATGATATTAATACAGAACAGGTCGCCCGACTCGCCAGGGAGTTATTTCAAAAAGATGTTTGATCTCAGGAAAATTTTTGCAATTTCTTAGTTTCCATTAACTACATTACTTTTTTCTTTTTACTTTTATCTTTTATCCTGTATCCTTTCCCATAAATGCAATAAAATTTAACTTTATATGGATGTAAAAGAATTCAGAAAACATGCCCATGAATTTGCCGACTGGATGGCTGATTACCTGGAAAAAGTTGACACTTATCCTGTAAAATCCAATGTTCTACCGGGAGATATTTACAATAATCTTCCTGGTAAACCACCACAGGCAGGCGAGTCTATGGATGAAATAATGAAGGATTTTGAGCAAATTGTTATGCCCGGAATTACCCATTGGCAAAGTCCCAATTTTTTTGCCTATTTCCCTGCAAATTCAAGCTACCCGTCAGTGCTGGCAGAAATGTTAACTGCAACAATCGGCGCTCAATGCATGATTTGGGAAACATCCCCTGCTGCAGCAGAGCTCGAGGAGAGAGTAATGAACTGGCTTAAAGAGATGATCGGGCTGCCAACATTTTTTGAAGGTGTTATTCAGGATACTGCCTCTACATCAACACTGGCAGCCCTGCTTACTGCACGGGAAAAAACAACCCGCTACAGGGTAAATAAAGCCGGTTTAAGAAAAGAAAACAGATTGAGGGTATATTGCTCCACTGAAACTCATTCGTCAATCGAGAAGGCCGTAAAAATTGCCGGACTTGGGAAAGAAAACCTTGTTAAAGTGGATACTGATGATAAATTAAGAATTGATCCGGAAAAACTGAACCTGGCTGTTATGGATGATATAAAAAAAGGTTATCATCCGATGTGTGTTGTGGCTACACTTGGAACAACAAGCACAACCGCCATTGATCCTCTGAAAGAGGTTGGTCAGATATGTAAAGCGCATAATCTCTGGTTTCATGTTGATGCTGCACATGCAGGTACAGCTTTGTTACTTCCTGAATTCCGGTGGATGATTGACGGTATTGAACAGGCAGACAGTTTTGTTTTTAACCCGCATAAATGGATGTTTACCAATTTCGACTGTTCAGCTTATTTCGTTAAAGAAAAAGAAACACTGCTGAAAACATTCGAAATACTGCCTGAATATTTGAAAACAAAATCCAGGGGTAAAGTAAATGATTATCGCGACTGGGGGGTTCCTCTCGGACGAAGATTCAGGGGGTTGAAATTATGGTTTGTTATCCGGAGCTTTGGTGTAAACGGATTACAGGAAAAAATCCGGCTTCATATTTCATTGGCTCAATGGCTGAAAAAGAGTATTGAAAAAGAAAAAGTTTTTGAATTGATGGCACCGGTTACATTAAATACGGTCTGTTTTAGATTTAATCCCAATAATACCATTAAATCACAAGAACTGAATAATTTAAACGAAAAGCTTCTCAACAGACTTAACAAATCGGGAAAATTGTACCTTACCCATACAAAGATTAAAGGTAATTTTGTCATTAGAATGGTTGTTTCGCAAACTTATGTAACCGAAAAACATGTTAAAATTGCCTGGGAAAGGATAAAAAAGACGGCTCAGGATATAGTATAAAATAAAATAATGTTCCGAAAATCTTCCCGCTACGCGGGATTAGATTTTCGAAGATCCTCGAACATTCCAGCTTGCTGGAAGCCTCACGACCGGCATGTGGGCAGGCCTGTGGGAGTGGAGTAAAAATTACAAAAATCAAAGATTTTTTATTTTTCGGGAGAAGGCTGGACTAGTGGAAGAATGGGAAGAGTGAAGAATGTGATGCAGTGGGGCAGTATGAAGAGCAGAGAGCAAAATGTTAGTTAACGTATAACAAATAACAATTAACCTATAACTTTTTGGAAGAATGGAAAGTTTTAATCTACCGGCTCTGGAAAATATATACCGTGAAAATGCAAATCCCGAAAATGCTTTTTTCATGAAAAAGTATATGAAGGATAAATTCAGCTTTCTGGGTATAAAATCGCCTGAACGTAGGGCTTTAACAAGTGCTTTTTTTAAAAACTATAACCGGCCGGATATAAATAACATTGAAAATATTGTCAGGAAATTATGGGATATGAAGGAGAGAGAATTTCAGTATTTTGCAATGGAGCTGGTTGAAAAATTTATTAAAAAGTTTGAGCCAGATGACATTGAACTTCTGGAATTTATGATCGTAAATAAGTCATGGTGGGATACGGTTGATTTAGTTGCTGCTAATCTTGTTGGCAAACTCTTGTCTAACTTCCCCGGATTGATCGAACAAATTAACAAAAAATGGATCTTGTCTGAAAATATGTGGCTTAACAGGACTGCCTTGTTATTTCAACTTAAGTATAAAAATGATCTTGATACAAAATTGCTTAAACAAAACATACTTAAATGCCGTGATTCAAAAGAATTCTTTATCTGTAAAGCAATAGGATGGGTGTTACGGGAATATTCAAAAACAAATCCTGTCTGGGTATCGGAATTTGTTAATTCAACTACTCTCTCCCCTTTAAGTAAAAGAGAAGCACTAAAGTGGATAAACAGTATTAAGCATTAATAAAAGGTTCAATTAAATCGCGAAATGTATTGATAATGAAAAATATAACCGATTTTATCTTTTCTTACAAACTTATGGCAATTATACTTGTCCTGATTGCCGTTTCAGCAGGAATGGCAACTTTTATTGAAAATGATTTCGGATCACAGGTAGCCAGGGAAAAAGTATATGCAGCTCGTTGGTTCGAACTACTATTATTGATTTTTGCTTTTAATCTTACCGGGATAATATTTCGTTACAAATCATGGAAAAAAGAGAAACTTACTGTTTTTATTTTTCATACTGCTTTTCTGGTAATACTGCTGGGCGCTGCAATAACCCGTTATCTTGGTTATGAAGGAACAATGCATATCCGGGAAGGGGAAACAAACAATATTATAATCTCAGAAGGTACTGTAATAAAGCTTCCTTTCCAATTGAAATTATCGGATTTTGTACTTGACAGATACCCCGGATCAATGAGTCCTTCCTCATATGCCAGCGAAGTAATCCTTTTCGATCACAAGGAAAATGTAACTATCTCCTTCAGGATATATATGAACCATATTCTTAAATACAAAGGATACCGATTTTATCAGTCATCTTACGATCATGATGAAAAAGGAACTATTTTGTCAGTGAATCATGACGGCCCGGGTATTTTTGTTACTTATGCCGGTTATTTTCTGCTTTCCCTTGGTATGTTTTTATCTCTCTTCAATAAGAAAAGCCGTTTTCATCTTCTGTCAAATACAAAGGTGAAAAAAACAGTATCCGGTATTTTAAAAAAATCTATCCCTGTATTGATGCTTCTATTTTTCCTTGCTATTGACATTGCTTGCGGACAGGATGTTAATATCGGGGAAAATCAAATAATATCAAAAAAACATGCGAATCAGTTCGGATCCCTTCTTATTCAGGATAAAGGGGGAAGAATCAAGCCAATTAATACGTTTACATCTGATATTCTAAGAAAACTCACAGGTAAGGAAAAGATTTACGGACTGGATCCCAATCAGGTTTATCTGGGGATGTTGTCAAATCCATTTTTCTGGCAGGGAATCCCGTTAATAAAAGTTTCTAATCCTGAAATATCAAAAATTCTGGGAATATCAGGAAATATTGCTGCATACCGCGATTTTATTGATAAAAACAAAGGCGGTATCTACAAGCTTACTCCATATGTAGATTCAGCTTATAAGAAACGACCGGCAGATAAAACCAGGTTTGATAAAGATATTATCTCTGTCGATGAAAGGGTGAATATCTCATACATGATTTATACTAACCGGTTTCTTAAAATTTTTCCCGGTACCGAAGATGAAAATTTTAAATGGTTTACTCCGTTGGAAGTACCTGCTTATATTCCCCGACAGGATTCTGTTTTTGTGAAAAATATATTCGGTTTATATATTCAATCGTTGCGTAATACCATCCCTATTGATAATACCGGATACAAAAATGATATACTGACAACAATTAAAAATTATCAGAAACAAGGAGCCGGATCTCTTTATCCGGGAAAAACAAAAATTTCACTGGAGATCTTATATTATAAACTTGACCTGTTTAAACGTCTTTTTCCGTTTTATCTGTTTTTGGGATTTTTATTGCTTTTTATCATGGTTTTAAAAATTCTCTATACAAATCTTAAAACCGGTTTAATAACAAATGTCATAGTTGGTTTGCTGATATTTTGTTTTATCGGGCATGCTTCCGGATTGGCACTCCGCTGGTTTATTTCAGGTCATGCTCCAT
>JAUVHQ010000367.1 GCA_030593185.1 Bacteroidota bacterium | reverse complement strand
GGAGTGAATCCCCTTGTAATAAATTGAGTATCATCATTCCATTGTTCAACATTTTTAAGATAATTCATCCCAAGTCTTATTTCCCAACCTTTTACAAGGCCATATCTTAACAAAGTGGTATTATAAAATGTGTTTGTAATATCTGATGTCACAAACTCATGAATAAACCCGGTTTCAACCTGGAAAAATCCTGCAGGCACAATTACCGGAGACTCTGACTGGGTAGGTCTGTCTGTTATTAAGTCCGGCACTTTTAAGGTGTCCTGAGAAAATAACGAAAAAGACAATCCCAATAATAAAAACCCATGTAAGAATATTTTTCTTATCATTCTTTTTTAATTTATGTTAACCGGTTCTATTGACTAACTCTGAATCAAAGGTAATATCAAAAGTAAATATTTTATCTTTGAAGCCTTAAAATATAGAAAAGTCATTATGAAACTCTTTCCTGTACATATTTCAAACTTCAAGCTTGATGGTGGTGCTATGTTTGGTGTTGTTCCTAAAATTTTGTGGAAAAAACAATATCCTTGTGATGAAAATAATTATTGCAGTTGGGCTCTTCGTTCTCTCCTGTTTGATAACGGAAAACAACGGATAATGGTTGATAACGGTTATGGTGACAAGCAGGATGAAAAATTTTTCAGTTTTGTTCAATTACATGGTGGTTTTGGTTTGGAAGGTGCTTTAAAAAAGTATGGATATCAACCGGAAGATATTACAGATATGGTTATTTCCCACCTTCATTATGATCATTGTGGTGGCGGAGTAAGAAACAGTCGTTCCGGGACAGGGTTTGAAATGGTATTCCCGAATGCTACTTATTGGGTAAGCAAACAACAATGGGAATGGGCAATGAATCCTAATAAAAGGGAAGCAACTGCTTACCTGGAAGAAAATATACTTCCAATGCAGGAAAGCGGTCAATTAAAATTCATTGAAGATAATATCGAGTTGTATCCGGGTTTCAGTATCAGGTTATATAATGGGCACACTGAAGGACAGATAATACCGTTTATCAGCTTTCAGGGCAAAACTGTAGTCTATATGGCTGATCTGATCCCGTCAAGTGCTCATATCAATCTTGCCTGGAATATGAGTTATGATGTACAACCACTTATAACACTTATAGAAAAAGAGCAATTTCTAAAAGAAGCTTATGAAAACGATTATATACTGTTCCTGGAACACGATGCTTATAATGAATGCTGTACAATAGAAAAGACCAAAAAGGGATACCGGGCTAAAGAGACTTTTACTCTTGAAGAGTATTTCGGGAAAAGCTGATTCTGTAAATTATATTGTGATGCAGTGTTGCAGTGTTAATAAGTTTATAAGTTAAACGTTTATTATGCTTTTTATTAGAATAAATAATAACGTGATTAATCACGGCATTAATCACGTGATTCTTTCTATGAATTTTTTAACCCAAAACACTTCATCACTTCATTACCCCATTACCTCATCACTTCACTACAACACAATTATTCAACTATTGATCGTTCAAAAAAAATGAAAAATACTTCGGGAAGGACTTATCAGGAGTATGTAAATAGAAACACGATCAAATACCTGAAACAGTAGAGAAATAACAATATTGAGACATTAATATCAATACCAATTATCCATCGGACAGGTATTAGCTTTCGGGCATATACAAATGATGCCAGAATCCTAAAAAATAGTTGAATAAAGAAAAAAAAGAATATCAGAAAGCCATTTGGATTCCATTCCCGCGCTTTCTCAAAATTTCCCCTTACAATTTCAGAAAAGCTGTGTGACAATCCGCATGAGGGACAGGGTTTTCCAAGAATTTCCTTATGTACACATTTGACAGGATAGTTGTCCTCCTGTGGAGAAAAAAAACCGGAGTAAATGAATATCATTACAATTACTCCGGCAAAGATCATATTTATCCTGTGGTAGGCATCAAACCAACCGCGAAATGTTTTCATTGATACTACTTAGTATCTACCGTATCTTTCATTTCCTTAATAAACTCTTTCATTGCTTTTCCGGCAGCTTTCCCCATTTTGCCTGCTTTTTCCTCGTCGGTTAATTCTTTTGTCCGGTCGTCAATTTCTTCTATATCTTCTTCAAGTCTATCCATTGTTTCTTCCAGATCGTCACCAATTTTCTTCATTGACTTTTCTACATCTTCCATTGCTTCTTCAAAATCTTTCCCATACTCACCTTCAAATTCATCTTCGAATTCTTTGGCAACTTTTTCAATTTTATTTAAGATATTACCACCCTCAGTTGCAACAGCGGCAAAGAAAACTATCTGAATCAATCCGATACTTGTTGCAATGATAGATACAACCAATGCACCAATAATTATACCTTTA
>JAUVHQ010000151.1 GCA_030593185.1 Bacteroidota bacterium | reverse complement strand
GAGCACATCGCAGCCAAAAGGTCCGTTTGTGCCACCGTGGACTAAGTTTGCCGTCAGAAGAAGAATATCTCCTTTTTCCATACGATTCACATCATCAAGAATAATCTCATCGATCCAGCCACGCTGTACAATCATAAGCTGCTCTTCGGGATGGATATGATGTCCGAATGTTGAACCGGGGTCCATTCTGATGAAACTCATTTGAGTACCTTTGCCCGATACAAGCCGGGAATTGGCTCCGGGAACAAGCTCTGTAAATTGAACATCATATAAATCGTATACCTTATTCGGTTCAACCGATGGTTCAAGAGGATAATTCCCCACAGTAACATTTGACGGTAAATTGGTAGTGCCGGCTTTTTCCAAATAATCGAGACGTACCGGCCAATAAACCTCAAGGATTTCCGCTCCTTTCTCTCCTGCTTTCACTGCATTTTCAGATCCCTTTTCAAGAAAAACAAATTCAATTTTCGGGGTGCCGCCATTTATACCATCCGGTTCCTCTCGTTCAAGAGCGCTCATCGTAATAAAACTTCCGTTAATAAGCTGATCAACCGAACCTTTCATAACAAACATGAGACGTTCACCAGGAAGAGTCTCTACAGGTATCTCAGCATGAGGTTCCAGAGTCATCCAATTTATGAGGTTACCTTTTCCCCAATATAATTGAGCCTTTGCACCGGGAGTAATTTCAGTAACTGGAAGCGTATTAATATTGCCTACAACACCGGGCTTAAGATTCGAAACAACATTGGTTTCAGGAATATCCTTTCGGACTCTCCTCTCGAGGCCGCGCTCTTTGATTATCTTATCGCTTCTTACTTTCCACTCGGGTTTTTTAGTACAACCAGAGAAGGACAAGAATAAAATAAAAATAGTTAAAGTCAGAACTGTTAGCTGACGATTGTGTTTTCGTTTTATATTTAACATAATCTCCTCCAATTTATTTTTTCACCTTGTCTTGACGATTACCCAGGTAAAGCCATAACATATGCTTTTCGGTATGGTTTATAGAGCAGTGGGGCACCTTATTATTTGGAGGAATGAGAAATGCTTCCCCTGGCTCCTGCCATAAAAGCCGGTTGCCAAAATACAAAAGGCTCTTTCCCTTCAACTGACACCAAATCTCTTCACATTCCGGACCATGAACATGTGGCTGTGCGATATCGAATTTATCGATGGATACAATAGCTAAACCCATAGGATTTACAAATTTAGGTCTCACGTCATACATGAATCCCCGGCCTATATGCGCCCAATGATATCCCACACCGGGCTTTGAATCATGATAACTCCCCACAGACATTTCCTTGTTTGGTTCGAACCCGCTGGTTATTTCCTCTACAACTATAATCATTTCAAGGGGCTGTTCTGTTGGATTGAAAAAACGGTATTCTAGTCCGGCAGGAATAACTACAGCCGTTCCCTCTTCAATTTCAGATTTCTTATCACCGGCTTCCACATATCCGGTTCCATCCATCACATAGAAAAAAACCTGTTCTTTATCATGTTTAGTGGGCTGCGTATTGCAGCGGGGCTGGAGAACTCCTCTTTTGTAAGCTTTGAGGTACTTTAAAACCGCACCCTTTTTCGTAGGATTAAGGGGATCACCAGGAGTGAGAATATCACGTTCGATGAGCCCGCCATGTCCTTCATACGGAATAGAGTTTCTCCAATGGTTGATGTAAAGATACACATCTGTGTCAACCTCCGGATGCCGGTGGTTTGACTTTGCATGCTCGAAAAATGATGGTTCCGGCTCCTCTGTGAGCTTTTCCTGAGCCATAATTGTTGAAAGACCACTTAATCCAATAACAATAATAAATACTGTTGTAAAAAATAAATACTTTTTCATATTTTACCTCCTGTGTTTTAAAATAATAAAACCGATCATTTTTATCATAGAATTATATGAAAGTTGAACGGTTTTCTATATCGCAATTTTTCTTATAGTTCGATAAAGATATAAAACATAATTTTAGTTAACTAAAAATTTACCATTCATGAATAATCCCTTTTCTACAAACAATTTAAAAATAAACAAGCCCGGAGTAAAATTATTTTTTTTATGGGTTTTTTTTAACCTTCAATCTTAATAACTTATAATCCTTTTACCAATCAGATCGCAAATTTCCATTATACTGAAATTTGAATCATCAGGTTCTGGCGTATTAATTATTTTGATTAAAATTGTTTTAGTAATTTTACTCTGCAGAGAAACACAATTAAAAGAACTGTGTTGAAAAACAGAAAGAAAATCTAAATAAATCATTAGAAAATGAATCCAATCTTCGAAAAAATTTCTAACCTAAAGATTATTCCTGTAATTAAGATTGAAAATTCAAATGCCACTGTTCCACTTGTAGAGGCTCTTATAAAAGGTGCTCTGCCGGCAATTGAAATAACTTACCGCACGGATGCTGCTGAAAAGGCAATTAATATAGTTAGAAAAAAATTTCCTGATATCCTGCTGGGGGCTGGAACGATCCTTACAATCGACCAGGTTAAATCGGCAATGAATGCAGGTGCTCAATTTTTAGTCTCCCCGGGGTTTAACCCCCGGATTGTTGACTATTGTATAAAAAATAACATTACCATCATCCCCGGAATTAATACACCCTCAGAAATTGAACAGGCTTTGGAACGGGAACTCAGGCATCTCAAATTCTTTCCTGCCGAAGCTTCAGGCGGCTTATTGTACCTTAATGCCATGGCAGCCCCTTATATTAACGTAAAATTTATGCCAACCGGAGGGATAAACCTGAATAATCTGAAAGAATACCTTGCAAATAAATATGTTTTTGCATGTGGTGGCAGTTGGATGGCTAAAACCACACTGATATCAGAAGGAAGGTTTGCGGAGATCGAAGGATTAGTTAAGCAGGCGGTGAGGATGGTGGAGGGGGTTTAGTTTGTAGTTTGTAGCCTGCCCCGTGAAATGCGACGAAGGAGCATATTTCACTGTGGTTACTGGTTACTGATTCTGGTTACTGGAGCGGTCAGACCGCTTGCCTCCATTAGAAAAATTAACAATTGAATATATTTTCCGTTTCGGTAAAATTTCATAAATAAAATAACGTTATTAATAACGTAATTAATAACGTAATTATTTTATTTAATAATAAGTAACCCGCCAAGCGGTTTAAAACCGATAGACGGGTATCGTGATTTAAGTACGGAAAACGGGAAGTGAATCAAACGGTCTCCAGATATCATATCTATTAAAAAAGGAGTATTATTAAGAAAAAGAGTATTATATGGAATCTGTTTTTACTTTGACATATGTGTATTATACGGTAATTTACCGTAGAATATAATGTTAGCCCAATAAAAAATAAAAAGAGGATTATGATGAAAAATTACATTAGCTATGCAAAATTTGCTCCATTCCTTATTTTAGTAAACATAATTTTATTTTTCAACGTTTCTGCTCAGCCGACTAACACTTCACCAGGGACGAGCAAATTGCTTGATATGACCTATACTTTTGACGAAAATACAATTTACTGGCCTACAGCGAAACCATTTACACTGGAAAAATTAGATTGGGGAGTTTCAGAAGGTGGTTGGTGGTATGCTTCAAATAATTACGGTGCTTCTGAACATGGCGGTACACATGTAGATGCTCCAATTCATTTTGCCGAAAAGGGAAAGACAATTGATCAGATTCCTCTTGATGATTGGATTGGTCCAGCAGTCAAAATTGATGTTGTTTCAAAATGTTTGAGCAATAGAGATTATCTGTTAACGATTGAAGATATAAAACAGTGGGAGGCAAAATATGGCATAATTCCGGATAATGCATGGGTGCTCATGTATACTGGGATAGATACAAAATTTTATCCTGATAAGGAAAAAGTATTGGGAACTGCAAAAACCGGAAAGGATGCTCTTCCTGAATTAAGTTTCCCGGGATTTTCTGTACAAGCTGCAGAATTTTTACTTAATGAAAGAAACATCAAGGGCATAGGACTGGATACCCCAAGTATAGATTATGGAAAATCAAAAGATTTTAAGGTACATCGAATTTGTTTTGCAGCCAATAAACTGGCAATTGAAAATATTGCCAATCTTGATAAATTGCCTGTTAAAGGAGCGATCCTTTACGCTATACCAATGTTAATAAGGGATGGCACTGGTGCACCTGCCCGGGTTTTTGCTTTGCTGCCCTAAATATTTAAAAGTATTAACATCTGGTTTGTCTTGAATAAAATGCATATATTAAAAATATTTTTTAGTGGATTTAATTTGTTTGGGATTTGTACTCTTGTTTAATTTTCGTTGTTTTAAAAAATATAATAATGCGTTCACAATATGCTTGCCGTTATCCTCTTAAAGAGATGAATCATGAAACTTCCAATATATCAAATTGATGCTTTTGCAGGCCGCTTGTTTTCAGGAAATCCTGCAGCTGTTGTTTTCCCTGAATCAGAGCTCCCTCCTGGAATGATGCAGGCAATAGCAGCAGAAAATAATTTGGCAGAGACTGCTTTCGTTATAGCTGATGGAGCAAACTATCAAATCCGCTGGTTTACCCCCACTGCTGAAGTAGATTTATGCGGGCATGCTACATTGGCCACTGCACATGTTTTATTCAATCATCTGGGCTACTCATCTGCTACAGTTTCATTTTCATCTAAAAGTGGATCATTACATGTACGCAAAGAAGGAGAAATTTTATTTCTGAATTTTCCTGCTGACACGCTACAAGTAGTTGAGCTAACTTCAGATATTATAAATGGATTGGGAGCCAAACCAATTGAAATATATAAAGGCAGGGATGATTACCTTGCTTTATTTGATAGTGAAGAAGTTATTTCATCATTATCCCCTAATATGGATATGCTGTGCAGGGTCACATCAAGGGGGGTAATTGTTTCTGCGCCAGGTAATAAATCTGATTTTGTTTCCCGATTTTTTGTACCCAAGTTAGGAATACCGGAAGATCCTGTGACTGGATCGGCTCATACTACCCTGATTCCATATTGGTCAAGGAAATTAGGCAAACAACAATTGTTTGCCAGACAAATATCCAAGCGAGGTGGAGAATTGATGTGCAAAGACCTAGGTAAAAGGGTTGAGATAGGAGGACGGGCAGTAACCTATCTTGTAGGAGAAATTTTTTTATAAAAGAAATCACGGCTATCAAGGTGCTGCACCGGTCATCAATTCCTTAGCGTTTCATTATCACCGATGAGTTTTGCCGTTAGCCGGAATCGGAATAAGGAGCTTATGATAAAAGTATTTATTATTATTATTTTGTCTTTCCAACTTGTTGCATTTGTTCAGGACATACCGTCAAGCTCCCGGTCCCGGGAGGCGATTGAACGTGTAAAACCAAATCTGCAAATAGAATTTGAGAAATCAGGATTTAGCCTCGGTTTACCAATTTTTATGAGAATATTCAAGGAAGAAAAAGAATTAGAGATATGGGTTGAAAGCCAAAATGGATATCACCTGTTCAAGAAGTATCCAATTTGCACGTATGGCTATGGCTCGTTAGGTCCAAAAACGAAGCAAGGAGATAGCAAGGCACCTGAAGGTTTTTATTATGTAACTCCCAATAGATTAAATCCAAAAAGCAACTTTCATCTTTCTTTTAATCTTGGCTATCCAAATATTTATGATCGCAGCCATAATAGAACCGGTAGCGCATTGATGGTACATGGAAATTGTGTATCAATAGGATGCTATGCAATGACCGATGAAAAGATTGAAGAAATATATGCTATTGCAGATTTAGCCTTCAGAAATGGTCAGCGTTTCTTCAGAGT
>JAUVHQ010000282.1 GCA_030593185.1 Bacteroidota bacterium | reverse complement strand
ATCAACCGAACGAAGTGAGTTCATGGACACCATAAAAATTAATTAATTGTGAGTAAATAATATTCAATTACCTAAATTCAAATTAACCAAACAGTTACGAAATTTGTCAGTACCTCGGCACGCATGTGTTAATAACCATTTGTCTGCCCTGTAAGGAAGTTTACCCTGTGAAATTGCGGAGCAATACTTAACAGGGGATGACTGTAAAGGTGGTTCTATAATTCAAAATTTACTTGACTTTATGGACTGATATTAAATGATTCGGTCTTCAAATTGCCGACTGAAGACTGAAGATTGCCGACTTCATAATGCAAAGTATAATGAGATTAGCCTCAAAATTTAGTCACTTTTAACTTTAGTCACTTCTTTTTATATTTTTTTTCCTTACTTTTGTAATAATTATGGGGGTGCCCTAATATTACGGGCTGAGATCAAACCCTTTGAACCTGATCCGGGTAATGCCGGTGTAGGGAATAAGCCCCCCTGACAGTATCAAACTTAAAAAAACGTTGCTATGAAAAGAGTAATGCTATTATTGGTATTTACCTGTGCTTCATTTATTCTTTATGCACAGTTTCAGGTAAGTGGAATTGTAGAGGATACAAATGGGGCTGCTTTAATAGGCGCTAATGTAATAGTAGAAGGTACTTATCTGGGAACTTCCACCGGTCTGTCCGGGGAATTTGTTTTCAAAAATATGCATAAGCGAAACTATAATTTAAAAGTTTCATATATGGGCTATGAAACGAAGATAGAGAAAATTAATGTACATAAAGATTTACAGGTAAAAATTGCACTGGAAAAATCTGCCTATTTGGCTGATGAGGTTATTATCTCGACAATCAGGGCAAGTGAAACTACGCCTGTTGCATCAACTACTTTATCTAGAAGCGAAATCAGGGAAAAGGATTTTGTACAGGATGTTCCATACTTGTTGAGATTAATCCCTTCACTTGTTGTTTCTTCTGATGCCGGGACCGGTGTGGGGTATACAAGTTTCAGGATCAGGGGATCTGACCTTACAAGAATAAATGTGACCGTTAACGGAATACCACTGAATGATTCTGAATCGCATGGTGTTTGGTGGGTTGACTTACCTGATTTTACATCTTCAGTGGATAATATCCAGATCCAGCGTGGAGTAGGCACTTCAACAAATGGAGCAGGTGCTTTTGGGGCAACTGTGAATTTGAAGACATTTACCTTTTCCAAAAAGCCATTTGCTGAGATAAATTCAATTGCAGGTTCGTTTAATACTTTTAAAAATAATATAAAAGTCGGCTCAGGTCTTATTGATAATAAATTTTCTTTTGAAGCCAGAATGTCACAGATCAGTTCCGATGGCTATATTGACAGGGCCACAGCTGATTTGAAATCTTTTGCAGTATCAGGAGCATATTTTGGAGAGAAAAATATGGTCAGGGTAAATATCATGTCTGGTAAAGAAAAAACCTACCAGGCATGGGATGGAGTGCCCTCGGCTATTCTCGATTCTGACCGGACCTATAACGGTATTGGTCAATATACCGATGAAATGGGAAATGCAAAATTCTATAATAATGAAACAGATAATTACTGGCAGGATCATTTTCAATTATTGTATTCCAGGGAGATCAATCAGGATATTTACCTGAATCTTTGCTTGCATTATACGGGTGGGAAAGGATATTATGAGCAATATAAGGAAGATGAGGACTATTCTGATTATCAGATGGATAATATACTGGTAGGTTCAGATTTAATAGAAGAAACAGATCTTATTCGTAGAAAATGGCTTGATAATGACTTTTATGGAGTTACATATTCTTTAAAATATAAAAGAGATAAGTGGGATGTATCCATTGGAGGGGCATGGAACAAATATATTGGAGATCATTTCGGAAAAGTTATCTGGGCACGATATGCCGGTGATTCAGAATTAAATCATGAGTGGTATAATAATGATGCTACCAAGGTGGATTTCAACCTCTATGGGAAAATAAATTATTTTTTTTCTACCAAATTAAATCTGTATGCAGATATGCAAACAAGGTATATTGATTACAAGATTGATGGGATTGATGACGATTTACGAAATATTACCCAAAAGCATACTTATACCTTTTTTAATCCTAAACTGGGAGTATATTTAAAGTTAAAAGAAAACCAGTCCGTCTATTTTTCCTTTGGTATTGCACATCGTGAACCTAACAGGCATAATTTCATTGATGCTGATCCTTCAGCCCCTGTTCCAACCCCCGAGATGTTAAAGGATTATGAGTTAGGATATAATTTCAGATCTTCCAATTTTCGCTTTGGCGCGAATATTTATTTAATGAATTATGATGATCAACTTGTGCTGACAGGAGAAATTAATGATGTTGGTTCTCCTGTTATGACTAATGTTGAAAAAAGTTACAGGACAGGTATTGAACTTCAAACAGCAATTAAACTAGCAGATAAAATAGAATGGGAATTGAATGTTACCTTAAGCCATAATAAAATAAAAAATTTTACAGAACATATTGATAATTGGGATACATGGAGCCAAGTTTCTACAAATCTTGGTGAGACAGATCTTTCCTTTTCGCCTGCAATTATTATGGGAAGTAATTTCCGGTTTAAGCCGTTTAAATATTTTGAGATCAGAATGTTTTCAAAATATGTTGGTAAACAATATATAGATAACACATCCGGCGAAAGCCGAATACTTAATCCCTGGTTTGTTAACGATCTCAATCTCCAATACTTATTTAGCCAAAAATGGGTTGATCAGATTAGAATTAAGCTTCAGATTAACAACCTGTTTAATGAAGAATATGAGACAAATGCATGGATTTACAGGTATATTATTGATGGAGAAAACAAAATAATGGATGGATATTTCCCTCAGGCTGCAAGGAATTTCCTTGTAGGTCTTAATTTCCGGTTCTAAAGGAAAAAAGTATAAGTATTTCTTTTTTTTTGTAACAAAATTTTGTAATTTACGTTTAATTAAATGAACACTGAGCGTGATAGAACAAATTTCTCATTGGGAACAAAAACAGGTGAAATTTGTAAGTTTTAGGTTAAATTTTTAGGGTGGAAAGACCGGGATGTAAATCCCGGTTTTTTCTTTTAAATTTGCAACCTTATTCCTCTTCCTTATCCATTTCATCAAGTATCTTTTCTACTTCCTGTTCAGTTTTATGTAGTTTTTCCCGGCAAAGTTTAATGAGATGTGATACCCTTTTTACCTGGAAGGATAAGACATCTACATCAAGTTCTTCATTTTCCATTTTCTCAAGGATGCTTTCAATTTCGGTAATAGCATTTTGGTACAAGAATTTCTCTTTTTTTGCCATGTAGTTT
>JAUVHQ010000340.1 GCA_030593185.1 Bacteroidota bacterium | reverse complement strand
CCGTCCCATGCAACAGAATAACCCGCTTTAATTGCCTTTTTCATCACCTCAATAAGATCGTCAACAGGCAGGTTATAGTACCCATCATACGACCAGTTGTCTGGTACTTCAAGCACAAAACTTTCATAATATGGCTGGTGGTTGTACGAGGTAAGCTCGATATAATCATCAGGGTTTATTCCCAGTGTTTCTGCAAAAGATTCAGGGGTATAAGTCTTTCCATCGTATGTAAAAGAAGCCGGTGTTTCACCAAGATAAGCATCAAGAACCGAGCAATATGCATAATTCCAAACGGGTGTGGGTTTCCGGCTTTTTATCACACCATCCAGCATTCCTTTAAGAACAGTTCTTAGTTCGCTATGATTATGTTTTTCCTGTCCATATACCTTCCCGGAATAAACACTTTCCGGAACTATACCGTGTTCTGATATCTCATTCAGTACGTCATGCGCCTGGCCTCCCTGGGTAAAATTCGTTTTGCCATGGAACCTTACATAATTCATTGCTTTAGTCTTATAAGCATTTCTGATAAAAAACATTTCCGACAGGTCAAACTCCCCTTTGCCCATCCTAATCAATTCAGTCTCAAGAAATGATGTCGTTGCAAAGCACCAGCATGTACCTGTACGATCCTGGCTTTTAACGCTGGTGGTTTTAAGAGTTTTAATTTCTTTAAAATCAAAGTCCTCTTTTTCGATCTTTTGCCCTGATACAACCGGTATCAACAAAACAAGTAAAATAATTGAAGTGAGTTTTTTCATTTTTAAACTTTTTTTCATAAAAATATAAATTTCCCCGGTATTATCTTTACTTATTGCTAAAAACCTGCAACTCCTCCTGAAACAATAAATTTCATTACTTCGGCAGATGGTGCCTTAATTGGTGTTATATGCTCACCTGGAACAATAAACATTTCCCCCGAAAAATTGTAGGAATGCGGGAAGTAAACAGTGACTTTATTTTCTTTAATACCGAGACTACTAAGATCTTCCTTAGTGAGGAACCCCAGTTTTTCAAGGTTTGAAATTGTATTTACCCTCACTAAAACCGGTTTATTGAATTTCTTTTCTTTCCCGACAAAAGCCGATAAAAGATCTCTGATTGAAGTGTAAATAATTTTTATTAATGGAGCTTTCTTTAATAATTTCGCAATAAAAACCTTTACAGGCGATGCAATAATTGATTGTCCCAGGAAACCCAGAAGTGCGATAACTATCAACACAACCAAAAGATTCACACCTGGAATATTTATTGGCAACACCGGATCAATATATGTTTTCAGTAAATCATCAATGAATCTGAAAACCAGATAAACTACATAGACCGTTACCCCTATTGGAGCAATAAATAATAATCCCTGAACGAAATAACCTGCTATTCTTTTCATACATTTTTGTTTTTAAGTTTCTTCAATTGCTCTTTTTTAATTTTTGTCATACTGTCAACTACCAGTTCATACGAGTGGTCTGTTAATTGAAAAATCAGACTATCAGGCACCGAACCGTCGATGTTAATTGTGTTCCAATGTTTTTTATTCATGTGATATCCCGGTTTTATTGCCGGATATTCCTCCCGCAAACTGACTGCCTTTTCAGGATCGCATTTCAAATTTACAAAAAGGTCGCCATCAAGATTTGCCAGTGTAAACATTTTTTCCATGACTTTAAACACAAGAGTTGTTTCATCAAAAGGGAATCCTTCTGTAACGCCCGGTTTTGCTAAACAATAGTCTCTGAAAATCTCTATGTTCATGTTAATAAGTTTAAAGTGTTAACCGAATTATTAAAGCGTAAAAAAGGATTTTGCGAGGAACGAAGTGACGACGCAATCTCCCAGTCGCCCCCTCGCCCAGTCGTCTCTTCGCTCTTCATTCTTCCTCCTTACTCAACTTACTCACCTACTCACCTTTCTTCTTAGTGCCTTAAAGTCGGGTAAAAAGCATCGTCAATATGTTCAATTTCATATTCCTGGTCATTTAAAAAAACCACAGTTATTATATCAAATCTAACTTCCAGGTCAATATTATATTTATTAACATAAGCATTAGCAGCCTGGATAAGGAACCTTTGCTTTTTCATATTCACAGCATCCCTTGGATTTTCCTGAAAACCAACCGATCTGGACTTAACCTCTATAATTACAAGGAAATCGTCTTTTTCAGCAATTATATCAATCTCCTTCTTTCTAAAGTACCAGTTATGTTCAAGTATCTTGTAATCTTTTTCAGTAAGGTGATCTAATGCAATTTGTTCCCCCTTTTTCCCCAAATCTTGCTGTATTGCCATAATTTACTGGTTACTGGTTAAAAATTCAATGTTTACCCTGAATCCGGGGCTGTATCAAAAAGCTCTGTGGTTCTTTGTGTCTTCTTTGTGCAACTTTGTGTTTAGCTCTTAAAGAGTTGTTACACAGAGGTTCACAAAGAAGTCACAGAGTTACACAAAGTTGAAAAATCATTGTTTTTCTCAATTTTGAGACAGTCCCGAGCAATAAAGTTTCTGTTTCACCGGGTGAAAAGTACAAGGGTCAAGGTTTTCGACTCTTCGACTTTTCGACTTTCATTACTCCAAAAATATGATTTTCTTGGTTATCTTTGTTTCAATTTGCATATTTTTAAAATAAACCGGTTTTAATGAAAGAATATAAACGCTTCCTTATTACTTCTGCATTGCCTTACGCTAACGGACCTCTTCATATCGGGC
>JAUVHQ010000386.1 GCA_030593185.1 Bacteroidota bacterium | reverse complement strand
TTTTTGGTTTTCATTTGAGAGTCCTTTGCCTGCAAAAAAAATTGCTCCGCCGTTTGAAAACTGAATAATTACCGGTGAATTTACATCACGGGCTGTTTCCAAAACAGCGTTTACTGAATCTGTCCCGATAACATTAACTGCAGGTATAGCAAAATTATTCCTGTTAGCATATTCAAACAACTCTTTTATTTCATCCCCAAACAGAACGCCGGATCTGAATTTTGAATTTCCGTTACTCATTATAAACTCCTTCTTAATTAATGAATTATGTGATATTATTAGCTTTCAAAGATAACATAAAAGGGGCTAAAAGGCTAAATTATTTCTTTGGAAATGTTTTCTCATCATTCCCCTGAAACTCATATTCATTACCATATACAGTAATGTGAACACTTTCGCGAGACTTGTTTTTAATTAATACTTCTTTTTTCGTTACGTTGATTATCAATAATCTTCCATGGAATTTTATACAAAAGGAATAATTTTCCCATTGTTCAGGGATCAACGGGTTAAAGCAAAGTTTTCCATTACGCACTCTCATACCTCCAAACCCTTTAACAATAGCCATCCAGGTTCCTGCCATACTTGTGATATGTAATCCTTCAGCAACTTCTTTATTGTAATCGTCCAGATCAAACCGTGCAGTACGCAGGTATAACTCATATGCTTTATCAATATCACCTGTCTTTGCTGCCAGGATAGAATGAATACAGGCTGAAAGAGATGATTCATGTACGGTTCGTGACTCATAGTATTCAAAATTCCTTCTTATAGTCTCAATATCATACCGCTCTTCAAAAAAATAAATCCCCTGCAAAACATCTGCCTGTTTAAGAAAACATGAACGCAGGATCCTGTCCCATGACCAGTGTTGGTTCAATGGCCTGATATCCGGATCAAGCTCTTCAGCAACATATTGTTCTTTATCCAGATAATCATCCTGCTGAAGGAAAATTTTCTGTTTATTATCGTAGGGAAAATACATTTTCTGTACGATCTCTTTCCAGTGTTTTGTCTCCTTCTCATAATCAAAATTCAATTTATCAAGCAACTTGCTGCATTTATCCGGAGTTTTGTTTTTGACATAATTTAAGGCTTCAAGAGTATATTCCAGTGTCCAGACTGCAATAGTATTAGTATACCAGTTATTGTCTACATTGTTCTCATATTCGTTAGGACCGGTTACACCAAGTATCATATATTTATTTTTACTAGCAGAAAAATTGACCCTTTGGCTCCAGAATCTTGAGATCCCAATTAATACTTCCAAGCCCCAATCCGTCATATAAGTTTTGTCACCGGTATGATTTATATAATTGAATATGGCATAAGCTATTGCCCCGTTTCTATGTATTTCCTCAAACGTTATTTCCCATTCATTATGACATTCTTCTCCATTCATGGTAACCATTGGATATAAAGCCGCTCCATCTTTAAAGCCCAGTTTGGCGGCATTCTCAATAGCTTTTCCCAGATGTTTATACCGGTACAACAATAAGTTCCGGGCAACTTCTGCACCTGCAGTATTCAAATAAAATGGCAAGGCATAAGCTTCAGTATCCCAGTAAGTACTTCCTCCATATTTTTCTCCCGTAAAGCCCTTGGGGCCTATGTTTAATCTCTCATCCGTCCCGGTATACGTTTGGTTAAGCTGGAAAATATTGAACCTGATACCCTGTTGCGCTGCAATATCCCCGCCAATAACAATATCGCTTTCCCCCCATTTTTCAATCCATGCCTGGGCGTGTTCCTTAAGCAGATTATCAAATCCTTTGCCAATTGCATTATTCAAAACTTCTACAGCTTTTTCCATTATATTCTCCAGGGTATAATTCAGTGAGGAAAGGCTTGAAGCATATTTAAATATTACAATCTCATCACCTTTTTTTACCTGAACAACTATGCTGTTTGCAACATATTTTTTCCTGTCGGTCACAATCGGCTTTACTTCCTGAATTTTTCCGTTTTTCTCCACCAAATA
>JAUVHQ010000209.1 GCA_030593185.1 Bacteroidota bacterium | reverse complement strand
TAACCGCCAATAATTGCCCTCCTCATCGTGATAATACCAATCTCCTGATTTTGAAGTAATAAGTGACAAGGCTTCCCTTTCAGGCATACTGCCCGGAATTTCCATTAATTTTTTCCGCAGATGTTCGGTAACTCGCTTAATATTATCCATTAATCCGGGTATATCTTTAAATATCTGATTATTTATTTTTTGAAGAAGATAATCAGGGTATTTTGTATTTGAGTTGATAACCCGGTAGGTGTCGTTTATATGACCTGTGCCATAAGGTTCGGTTTTTGCCGGCTCACCCTTGATCTCAAATTGATCAAGGACTTGTTTAAACTTGTTTTTCATAAAAAATAGCTGGTTTTTTTGATAACAGGTTGTGAAACGGAGCGCTAAGGATAATCTAATTACTACTTTCTTCTTCTTTTTTTCAGTTTCTTCTGGTAGCTTTTTGAATAGAAGACTTTATTCTTACCAAGTTTTGAATTATCTACATGTATAATCCTTTTTTTTGCTTTCCTGGTTTTGCTTGTTGAACTACAACCTGTTTGAAGAGTATTGCAAAAAACAAAAAATAATAATAACAAAAATATTTTTATAAAACTTCGCATATAAGTCTTTCGGTTTTAATTATATATACGTGATAAATCCTATAATGTTATATTTTATTAATATTTTCTTAAAATGCAAAGTATATAAAATTAGCCATTATTAAGCCATAAATTTTGAAATTCCGATACATAAAATATAAATAACAGCCTGTTTCAGGCAAATTTATTATCTTGCGTCCTGCAAATTTAGCCTTTCTTATAATAACTATAAAACCAATATTTTATGAATATGAAAATTTTTTCTAATAATTTGCTGTCAGATAGAAAAATTCTGACCGGCATTATCGTTTTTTTAACAATCCTGATATTTGTTGGATGCAATTCAGGGCAGACTACTAACGAAAAAAATCAAAGTAAAGAACAAATGGAAATAGCAAAAGAGTCATTCGGAGCAACAAAAAACGGAACCCTGGTTGATTTATTTACATTGAAAAACAACCAGGGAATGATCGTAAAAATTACCAATTTTGGAGGCATAGTAACTTCACTCATCGTACCCGATAAAAATGGAAATTTCGAGGATGTAGTACTTGGATTTGATAATCTCGAAGGTTACCTTGGCGAACATCCGTATTTTGGAGCAATTGTGGGCCGTTATGGGAACCGCATCGCGAAAGGTAAATTCACAGTTGATGGAGAAGAGTATACCCTGGCTGTGAATAACGATGAGAACCATCTTCATGGTGGTCTGGAAGGATTTGATAAAAAAGTATGGGATGCTGAACCTGTTGAGACTGCAAATGGTTTGGCACTAAAACTTACTTATTTAAGTGAAGACATGGAAGAAGGTTACCCGGGAAACCTGAATGTAACCGTTACATATACTCTTACCAATGATAATGAGCTGAAGATTGATTACGAAGCAGTTACTGATAAAGCCTGTCCGGTTAACCTTACTCATCATAGCTATTTTAACCTGACTGCCTGTAAGCAGGATGTTCATGGTCATGAAGTAATGATCGATGCTGACAGATATGTTATTGTTGATGAAAGTTTAATTCCAACCGGAGATTTACCGGTGGTTGAGGGAACTCCTTTGGATTTTACTACCGCTATGAAAATAGGTGCACGAATTGATAATGTTCCCGGCGGTTACGATCATTGCTATGTAGTTAACAAGGAAGTTGATGCAATAGAGCTCATTGCCACGGTAACCGAACCCGAAAGTGGACGGGTAATGGAGGTTTATTCAACCGAGCCGGGCGTGCAGTTATATACCGGAAATTTTCTTGACGGATCGGTTACAGGGAGAAATGATATTGTTTATTTAAAGCATTACGGTTTTTGTCTTGAAACGCAGCACTATCCCGATTCACCAAATCAACCGAATTTCCCGTCAACAATTCTTAAACCGGGCGAAAAATACACCCATTCAACTGTATATAAATTCATGACCAGGTAAATTTCTGGCACAACACAAGTCTTAAAATAAATGTAACTAATCAGTCGGCAATCGGCAGTCTACAGTCGGCAAGAATGCAAATAGCAATAAAACAATTAGAACACAATGGCAACTGGATTTAGAAACTTAACTGTATATTAAAAAGCCTTTGTTCTTGCAATGGATATTTATCATTTTAGTAAGAAATTTCCTAAAGATGAACTTTACTCTTTAACCAATCAGATAAGAAGATCCTCAAGATCTGTTTGTTCAAATATTGGTGAAGGATATCGTAAACGTCTGTATGAAGCTCATTTTGTAAGAAAGATTTCTGATTCAGATATGGAAAACACTGAAACCCAGGTTTGACTTGGTATAAATAGTCCAGTCTTCATATTGCCGACTGTTGACTGTTGACTGCCGACTTGATAAAACAAGGTATAATGAGATTAGACATTTTAAGCATTCCAAACTTAAGGCACTGAATAGTCACAAATAAATAAAAAATGAGCTAAATTTGTGTCATTTTAGTCATTTTCTAATGAAAGGATTCAGGATTATACCCGGGATTATTTGTCTGATAATAATAGTTCTGGTTAATATTACAAGAGGAGCCGCTCAAACAATCAGGGATATTGAAATTGACCAATCCAAAGGTCTTTCTGTTGTTGCTATTATACTGGATAATGGTAATAAACAAAATACAAATATTCCTGTGTCTTTGTTCAGCCTGGAGATTAATAATGAGAAGTTTTTTTCTGGCGATGCTAAAGTGATTAAGGAAGGAGAGGTGTTCAGATACCAGTTTGCAAGTAGTATACAGGGCAGCCTGGAACCTGTTCCTGGTTTTGAACAGGGATGGAAAGCCATTCTTAAAATTAATAATATATCTGTCGATACTATCGAGATATCAAATGTGGTCCCTTTCGGGGCAATTGAAAACCATATTTATATTACCGGGACAGGTCCATGGAATTTAGCCCGTACTAAGATATTCAGACCGGGTCTCGGACCGGTTGGAGTTATTTTGCCCGATAACGCCTGGGAAATGGGATATGGTTCCATTGAACTTAACGATAATCTTTCAGCTTGTGCAATTGCCCGGAGAACATCTGCAGATAATGCACAAAAACACCGCTATAAAACTATTATTTCTCCAAGAGGGAGTGTTGAATATACAATCTATGTAGATGCCTTTCAGGGAGATTGGCAAAACGGAATGAAACTAATGTTCCGGGACAGGTACTTGTATGATCTGGAGTCTTTCGATAATTCGCTTTATGAGAGGGAAGATCTGAAATGGATACGAGATAAATATTTAATAACACTTCAGTTTGCCTGGGATCATAATTATTATGACCGGTTTGAAGGGAAGTATAATTTTTTCGGATTTTTGGAAGATGGAAAAAAATATTTTGGGGGTTATGATGTATTCGGTATATGGCCAACCTGGCCCCGCCTGGGTGTTGATGAAAGGAACCAATGGGATATGTATGAAGATCTGCCTCTGGGATTGGATAAAATGAAAGAACTTGCACGGTATGCACAAAATAATTCTACAAAATTCTTTATTGAATTTAATCCATGGGACAAGAGTACACGTGAAGAGGATCCTTATGAAGGTATGGCCAGACTTATCAGGAGCACAGGCGCTGATGGAGTGGTATTAGATTGCCAGGGAAGTTCCAGCAAAAAACTTCAGGAGGCAGCCGATGGAGTAAAAGAAGGAGTGGTCATGTATTCCGAAGGCATGGCAGTACCGAAAGATATGCCCGGTATAGTTTCAGGCAGGGTTCATGACGCCATTTTTATGCCCCCGCCACTCAATATGAATAAACTGATTAAGCCTGAATTTGCCATCTTCAGAGTTTGTCAGCTTAGCCAGGGAAGGATCCATCGTGAGGTGGCAATCTCATTCTTTAATGGTTATGGTACCGAGCTAAATACTTTTGCTCCCGGTCGTCCCGGATGGATGGAAGAAGATTACAGATACCTGGGACGTACAACTATGATCCTCAGGCAAAACTCTTCAGTGTTTCTGAACGACCGGTGGAAACCGCTTATCCCTACAGTAACAGACAGTGTATGGGTAAACCATTGGCAAAACAGGAATAAGACATTATATACCATTTTTAGTTTGGTGCCTGAGGGTGTATCCGGTCCTTTGTTTAAAGTTGTTCCTGAAGAAGGATATCATTTTGTCAGTCTGTGGAATCATGAAGCCCTTGATCCTGTTGAAACGGATGGTAAATGGATGATCCCGGTTAATATAAAAGCTTTTAATAAAGGGTTGTTGAATTCACGTAGTGAAGGAAATGTAGATTGTGTAGTCCGCCTTCCTGATATTCTGGAAGTTAGCCTGAGAGGTGATTCTCTCTTTGTTAATTCTGCTGAAGGAAAAAAGATCCTGGTATGGAAGGGAGACCCATCGTATGAAAAAAGCCTGTAGAGTTTGAACCAAAACCGGTTAAGCTAAAAATTAGTGAGGTTTTCGGAAGGTATGAGGGGAAGATAGTGATCCAGTTGTTTGATGAAAAAGAACTTATGGATGAAGTTGTGGTAGGAATGGAGCCGGGAAAACCCTGGTTGATCAGTGAGGTAAAACCAACAAAACCTGTTAAAAGATCACCTCCAGGTATGGAAGAAATAGATGAGGGGGATTTTGAGTTTTTAGTTACCAATCAAGCTCAATTTAT
>JAUVHQ010000142.1 GCA_030593185.1 Bacteroidota bacterium | reverse complement strand
GACTGACATCCGCTATTTACAATGAGGTGTTACAGTTCTTTTTAATTGTAGTTGGTTTCCTTCCTTTAGTAATTATCGCTTTAATTCATATTGGAGGATGGGAAGGATTAAAATCAAGTCTGGATGTTGTGGCAGTCAACAATGGTTTTGATGCCGGAGCATACACAGAATCCTGGCGACATATGGGTAGCGCCGAATCAAATCCTTTGGGTGTGGGAATAATGGGTGTTGTTGTAGGACTCGGTTTTGTACTATCATTCGGCTACTGGTGTACGAACTTCCTTGTAGTACAAAGAGCTATGGCTGCAGATTCAATCACAGCAGCCCGTAAAACCCCGCTTATCGGAGCTATTCCAAAAATGTTCATTCCATTCCTGGTAATATTACCCGGAATGATAGCTATTGCATTAACCAGCGACCCGGACAGCGGATTCGCACTTCCCGTAAAAGGAGAAGCTTATGATTATGACAAGACAATTCCAATGATGCTTGGATATTACTTCCCAACAGGTGTATTAGGTTTAGGACTAACAGCTCTTATGGCATCATTTATGTCAGGGATGGCCGGTAATGTTACTGCTTTTAATACGGTATTCACTTATGATATTTATCAAGCCTATATTAACAAAAGTAAATCTGATAAACATTACCTGCATGTAGGACAGCTTACTACAGTATTTGGAATACTTGTTAGTATTCTTGCAGCATATGTTGCAAGCCTGTTTAACAACCTGATGGATTTTCTCCAGTTAGTATTTGCATTCATTAACGCTCCACTGTTTGCTACTTTCCTTCTTGGTATGTTCTGGAAGCGAGGCACAGGGCATGGTGCATTTTTCGGATTGCTTGCAGGAACAGGGGCGGCTGCATTACATCACGGACTAACTATTCCTGCAGGCGCAATGACTCTGGTGAAAGGTGGTTGGCTGGGAACAGTAGTGCATACATATCCAAGCGAAATGGCACAGAATTTCTGGACTGCTATTTATGCATTCGGAACATGTCTTGTGTTAACAATAATTATTTCAATCCTTACGAAACAATTAAAAACAGACAATCAGCTAAAGGGACTTGTTTACTCACTTACACCTAAACAAATGGAAGAAGGACAAAAATGGTATGAGAAACCTGTCACTTTATCAATCATTGTAGGTGTTATTGCAATCATTTTAAGTATTTTATTCTGGTAAAAAATATAAATTATGGGTTTAGATATTCGTTATCCAATAGGTTTCTTATTCTCCCTTATCGGGCTAATGTTAACAATTTTCGGATTAGTAACCGGCTCTGATACTGAACTGTACCAAAGATCACTTGAAATAAATGTCAATCTATGGACTGGTTTAGGCATGCTTGTTTTTGGTGGTTTTATGCTGGCATTTGCATACATCTCCACTAAAAAGAAAGCCGGGAAGAAAAAGGAGTAGTTGAAGAAGTCAAAGAGTCTAAATGTCGAAGGGTCGAAGAGGTGTTAAAACTTAACAATCTTCTTTACATAAGAGTTGTTTTCTTCACGTATGCGAAGAAAATACAGCCCGGGTGGCAAGTGACTACCATCTATTGTTAATTCATTCTGTTCCGTGACAATCTTAATAAATTCTTTGCCGGACAAATTCAGCAGGGATATTTCCCTGTGACGGCTATTGTCAAGAAAGATCACATTCAGGTTGGTTGAGAAAGGATTTGGGAAAACCCTTATATTTCTTTTTTCAAATTCTTTATATTCAGGTATATAGCTGATTGACGATACCTGGTTAAGAATCCAGTTATCAGGATCAACCTCAAGTGAAGTAATATCATATGGAACATACGTATTGAACGTCTGAATATTCTGGCCCTGGAAAACCCTGATTGTTGTATCACCACCCTGATAGTTCAATTTAAATTCTATTGATGTTTTAAAAGAAGGTGTACCGGTCGACGAAGGGGTAATTGTTGAACGGATACTGACAGTATCCCCATCCCTGCTCCATTCAATACCAAATTTGGGGAATCCGGCTCCATAGTACCACTGATCAAAATACCATGAAAAATCATCACCGGAGATATCTTCCAGGACGCCCTTGAAATCGTCACCGGTGGCTACACTGTCTGCAAATTCCTGCTGAAATTCCCTGAGCGTTGAAAAAAAGAGTGAATCATTATCCAGCTCAAACCTGATCATATGAACAATAGCTGCTCCTTTTTTATAGGACAAAGCGAAGGAAAATATTCTACTTACATCTGAAGCTTCATCAAACGGGATATAAACACTGCCATCAGGCAAGCTCATTGCCCAATCATGAGCACTATCCATCCAACCGTCAGCATAATCCTGCGATACGAGATTCTGGTATGCCAGGTACTCGGTATATGATGCAAAACCCTCATTGATCCAGATATCCTGCCAGGTAGCACAGGTTACATTATCACCGAACCACTGGTGACCCAGTTCGTGAGCAACCAGGTAAAATGAAAAATTATCAATAGTAGTCATAGTCTGATGTTCCATAGCGCCACCCATTGGCGCAACACAATGCCCGTATTTTTCATTTGCAAAAGGATACAAGGAAAACAAATCAGAGAATAATTCTATCAGAGTGGC
Source organism: Bacteroidota bacterium (assembly GCA_030593185.1). Lineage (GTDB taxonomy): Bacteria > Bacteroidota > Bacteroidia > Bacteroidales > VadinHA17 > JADFUQ01. The sequence goes on along the minus strand of JAUVHQ010000142.1, from coordinate 3,364 downwards.
GGTTTCATCAATCAGCTCCTTATTTTGTTCAAGGTAAGAGATTTGGTAATAAATAAAATTCTGTATCAGAATAGAATCGTCCAAACCTGCCGGATGGGCATAAATGCTGTAATCCTGATAATCAGCAACAGATATTGAAATAAGGTAATAGTCGGTTGGATAATAGCTTCTCCATTCATACCTTGTTTTTCCTCCTTCAACAGGTATAGTATTTACAAGCTTCCCATTTGAACCTGCCATCAGGTTGTCAGGCACAGTTATATCTATCATAACCGAATCAGCTTTATCCTGAAGATCCTGCTTACACGGAAACCAGTCCTTTGCATTGAATGGCTCAGAGAGAGTCCATGTAACAGAATTTCCCCAGTCAATATCAATGTCTGATGTCATCCCTGAAAAGAAACCTTCTTCAGGTACGGTACCATGATAAAATATCTTTACCGTGAAAAATTCACCGGCAGGGACCGCGGATCCCATATTCACTGTTATCAGATCGCTGGAATGAGTATGGTTTAATAATGTTGATCCGGTCATCACCGAATCAACGGTAAGATCATTGATCAGTTCCACAACGAAACTGTTCAGGGAAGCAACATTAGAAACAGCACCAATTTCAGTACTGCCTTTAATAAAAGTTGAGGTATTGTCAGCTTCCAGATCAAGGTGATAATATTTTACATCATAATCCTGTAATGCTTCAATTAATTCTCCTGGAGAAACTTTACTGTAAGGATAGCCTGACCTGAGGCATTTTCCCTCAAACTCCGGGATTTCATACCTCTGGGCAATAAGAAGAATATTGCTTAGAAGTAAGGTGATGAGTAAGATGATTTTTTTCATTCAGTACACGATTAGCGAAATTGCAATTTCGTTATTATTTAAATAACAGAATAAATTTACTGAATTTTATTGAAACGTGTCAACAATAACATAGTAAAGATTCAATATCCCTTACAGTTTTGCTTTTTGTGCAAACGGCTTTACAAGAGGTGAATCTTTATCTTATAAATTGATCCTTAGCATAAAATTAATATTCCGCCCGAATGACCAAAAACCGCGAAATGAATTGAGATCGTGACTAATCCCGTCTTCGCCATTCAATATGTGGATATTATTCAGTAAATTGTAAGCATTCAACTGGAACAAACCCTGCCTGTCAAATATTTTAAAAGGAATGCCAACGTAAAGGTTCAGAATGTCGTACGATGGTATGTGGTAGGCTTGTGCATGGTCAAGTGAATTGTTCCGCGAGCCCGGATTGAAATTTGCAAACAACTTGTTATAATATATCCACTCTGCCCGTATATTAAAGAAACTTATAAGCCTGAAATTTGTAAAAATGCCTAGTTGTTGCTGGGCAGTACCACCAACATAAAGCCCCTTCACAAAAACATTTACCGTGTCAACAACTGCATTACTATTATTGAACAATTTCGCACTTACATTGTTTTGCCACTTATAATCACCAAAGCTAAAAAATCCACCCAGACTCAGGTTGTCACCAGGTTTAAATCTTACTTCATTTTCGATACCTTTATGTATTGCATTCAGACCGTTAATCATGGCGCGGGTTTGTGTATTGTCTTCCAATTGAACATATTCGTTGGAAAGCAATGAGACATTTCCACGATAAGTATAATAGGCGTTCATTTTGGCTTCAAAAACAGGATTCTCAAAACGGTAACCCAATTCAACAGTTTTAATCAGTTCGTTCTTCAGGTTCTGTACCGGAACATTGGTAAAGTTTCCAAAAACAAACTTAAAATAGGGTGCTTTTGAAACGTTGGCACCATTAATATATAAGGTGTGCCTGATATCCGGCATGTAGCTGATTCCCGCCCTGGTGTCGAATCCTGGTTTAATAATAGTTTTGCTTTTAGTATTGACAACGTAATTGTAGCGGTCAAGCCGCTGATTCCAATTGTTGTTTCCGTTCAACGAAATGAAGGCGTTCAGTTTTTTACTATCATACAATAATTGCGCATAGGCATTAGTAAAGTGGATAACTGAATTGTTATTCACTTTAATTATATCTCCTACGGTTTTTATCTGTTCTCTTCCGGCTACGCCATCCACAGCCCAGCTATAGTCTTCAATAAAATATTTTCCTCCCAAAAGGTCAGTAATTTGTTCACGCAGAAATGAATTAAAATAGCGATAGTGTATACCGGCAACTAATTTAAGGTGTTTATTAAAATGTTGCTCATAAGTTGTCAACAGGCCTGCCTGGATATGGCTGGCGAGAAAGTTTGTCTGCACATTCATTGAGTAGCCGCTCACTGTATTTCCATTAGCCAGCACATATTGCCCTTCGTGAGTTGTGTTATTTTCATATGTTGATTGCCAGTCGATTTGCCCCGATGAATTCCGGTATTCGAAAATTGAAGGTGCATAATTAAAGCTCTCCGACCATTTTCCGCCACCGCTTCCGGAGGTAACATAGATACTGTTAGCCAGCTTTTTATTTTCATTGATTGTAAGGTAATGATTGAGGCTAAGAAAGGGTTTATGGTAAAAGTTCTCTGAAGCGTTGTTGATCTGTCCATTAAAACTACCCCAGTCTTTGTTAAAACGATGTCCATGATACTGATGCTCTTCATTGGACAATTTTAATGTTCGCTGACCATGTCGATTAGGTGCGCCAAGCAGGCTGAGAGTGATTTTGTTTTTGGTATTGATCTGTTTGTTCAAAGCAAGGTAATACGACCATCCTCTTACATAAGTTGCATCGATATAGCCCGTTCCACTGATGTATGATCCCATGAACGAAACACTCCAACCGTTATCTATCTTGCCACTATTCAAGGTAATGGATAGTTTTGTATTGCCGTAACCGGTGACCTGGTATTCAATTAAACCACCTTTTTCTTTTTTTGCCGGCTCAGTAATTATGTTTATGCTTCCGCCAATGGCATTAATTGCCGCATTAGCCACACCAGGCCCTTTTTGTATCTGTATCTCAGCAACAGCATTATTCAATCCTGACCAGTTGCTCCAATACACCAGTCCATTCTCCACACTACTGATTGGTATTCCATTTAACAACATGGCTACATTCTCCTGGTTAAATCCCCTGATGCTCATTTCGGCATCACCACTTCCCCCACCCTTGCGGATACTGTAAACACCTGGTGTTGAAAGCATAGTCATAGATAAAGGCTGGTCGCCAAGTTGATTGTGAATGGTTTTTGAATTTATGGTTGAAACAGTAACCGGTGATCCCTGTTGCCTGGCAAGCCCGGCGGTAATAGTTATCTCATCAAGAGTATAGGGCTCGGGTGAAAGAAAAATGGAGCCAAGGTCAGCTTTTTCATCCTTCACTTTATAAAGAACGGTTTTAAATTTGTAACCTACAGCCCGGAAG
>JAUVHQ010000197.1 GCA_030593185.1 Bacteroidota bacterium | reverse complement strand
GTTTTGTGAAATAACAGAACGAAATCAAAATTCATAAAATGCGTACAAATGTCTGAAATAAAAATGTGTTATTCAAATGGATAGAAGTATTTATTAATAAAATATCGTAAATAATACGGGGTGAATAAAACCACATAATTTAATTATCTTCGCAGAATTAACCAAAAGTGTTTTATGTCCGGAAACCGGGAAATAAAACAGTTTATAAAAAATCGAAAGTTCAAAAACATTTTATCACTTAATAAATTGAAAAAATGAAGAAAATTATAATATTATTTATTATAGCATTATTTGCCGCCTCTTGTTCCAAAAGCGGTTATAAGATTTCCGGAACCCTGGAAAATGCCGCTGGTGTTACCCTGATTCTGGAACTGGTAAAAGCCCGGAGTCTTGAAATCGTTGATTCTGTGGTGGTTGATGCTTCCGGGCAATTTGAAATGAAAGGAGAACTGGAAAATGCTGATTATTTTATATTAAAAAAAGACCAGGAAAATCTTATTACCTTAATACTTGAACCCGGACAACAACTCACAATTACAGGAGATCTTGAGAACATTGCAAATAATTATGAGGTAACCGGTTCTGCCGGATCAAAATTGATAAAAGAGTTTCATACAAAGCTTGACGAAACATTAGACAAAATAACAGAGTTGAACAAGATATATAATGACAGTCTTGGCAGCCTCAATATGGCAGAGATAGTGAAGGACCTGAAGGAAAGATCTGAAAAAATAATTGAAGGACAAAAGGATTATTCCATTGAATTTGTCAGAAATAATGTAGGGTCACTTGCAAGTGTGCTTGTATTATATCAACAGATATCCCCACAATATATTCTATTTGACCCCATGGAAGATTATAAATATTTTTTCATGGTTGATTCGGCTATTTTTGAAAAATACAGTCAATCAGATGCAGCTTTATCATTACATGCTCATGTAACAAATCTTAAGCAGCGAATAGAAGAAATAAGGGAGAAAGAAGAATTTCTGAGTCCGGGATCTTTCACTCCTGAGATAGCACTTCCAACTCCTGAAGGAGATACAATAAAACTCTCCTCAACCCGGGGCAAAATAGTACTCCTCGATTTCTGGGCTGCATGGTGCCAACCCTGCCGTACTGAAAACCCCAACCTTGTTGCTAATTATAAAACATATCATAATAAGGGCTTTGAGATATTTCAGGTTTCACTTGACCGTACACGAGATCAATGGATCAAAGGAATAGAGGATGACGAACTGGGAGAATGGATTCATGTTAGCGATCTTAAATACTGGAATTCAGTGGTTGTTCCGGCGTATTATATTGATGGTATCCCCGCAAGCTTCCTGCTTGACAAAGAAGGGAAAATTATCGCAAGAAATTTAAGAGGTGAAGCTCTGAGCAATAAACTAAAAGAGATTTTTGAATGAAAAAAATCATTCTTATCCTTCCTCTTGTAATTCTGTTTGCCTGCGGACGGAATCATGTTAAAGTAAGCGGGGTTATTAAAGACACTGAGAAGGAAATGATCTACCTTGACAAAATGGGCGTCGGGGAAATTGTTTCTGTTGACTCATCCGGAATTAACAAACACGGGAAATTTAATCTTAAAACAAAGGCTCCCGGACTAAATTTTTACCGTTTACGCCTATCGGATAATAATTTTGTGACTTTACTTACAGGTCCCGGAGAAAAAATCAGGGTGACCTCAAGTAAAGAATATCTTCCTGAAAATTATGAAATAACAGGTTCAGAGAATTCTCAAAAAGTAAAACTCCTTGACAATCACCTGTTGGAAACCCAGAAAAAGCTCGATTCCCTCACAACTATATTTAATGAACTCAATGATAAACCCGAATTTGATACAATAAGCAAAGAGCTGGATGAAGCGTACCAGAAGATTGTAAATGAACAAAGGAATTTCAATATCAGGTTTGTTCTGGAAAATCTTAACTCACTTGCCTCAATTAAAGCTTTATACCAAAAGTTTGATGAGAACACCTATGTTTTATTTAAGAACCGGGATCTGCAATACCTCAAAATAGTTTCTGATTCATTGCAAAAGGCATATCCTGAATCGAAACATACAAAAGCACTTGTAGCAGACCTGGAAAAGGGCTTGAACCGTTATAACCTATTGCGTTTTAATCAAATAATGGAGAATATGCCCAAAACAGCACTGGATGTTCAATTACCCAATATTAATGGAGATACGATAAGCTTATTGTCAAATCAGGGTAAATATGTTCTTTTAAGCTTCTGGTCAACCGCTTCTGAGGCATGTGTAAAGGAAAACCAGGTATTTAAATCATTACATAAAAAATATAACCATAAAGGATTTGAAATATACCAGGTATGTATTGACAACGATATTGCAAAGTGGAAAAAAGCAGTGAAATTTGATGAATTGCCATGGATATCTGTTATTGACACAGATACTGAAAGTTCAGGTGTAATCCGTATGTTCAATGTCAGGTCTGTTCCTGTTAATTATATGTTTGACAGAGAAGGAAATATAATTGGCAAGGATCTGCATGGAAGAGCTTTGAATATAAAAATGAACCAGCTTTTTGAATAAATACTAAACCAACTGTGAAACCCGGGAAAAAAATATATTTCGCATCTGACTTCCACCTTGGATTCCCGTCTTACGAAAAAAGTTTAGAGAGGGAAAAAAAGGTTGTCAGTTGGCTTGAAAGCATCCGTTCCAATGCCAGGGAGATCTATTTGTTAGGGGATATTTTCGATTACTGGTTTGAGTACAAAAAGGTGGTTCCAAGGGGTTTTACACGGTTTCTGGGAAAGATTTCCGAGATCACTGACTCAGGTATCCCGGTCCATTTTTTTACCGGAAATCATGATATCTGGGTTTTTGATTATCTGCCCCGGGAGACAGGAATAATTCTGCATCGCGAACCGGTGATCAAAGAATTTAACGGATTGAAATTTTATCTCGGACACGGTGATGGATTAGGACCGGGTGACAATAAATACAAGTTATTAAAAAAAATATTTACCTGTAATATTCTTCAATGGCTTTTTGCCAGATTACATCCCAATTTCTCAGTTTGGTTCGCTCATAAATGGTCGCATAACAGCAGGTTTTCAAAAGTAAATGATCCATTCAAAGGTGAAGACAAAGAATCACTTACAATTTATGCTAAAGAAATTCTCAAAACACAATATTTCGACTATTTCATTTTTGGTCACCGGCATATTACCCTAAATCATCAGTTAACAGACAAAACCCGTTTTATTCATCCTGGCGATTGGATTGATAATTTCAGCTACGCTGTTTTTGATGGTGAAAAAATCGGGGTAAAATTTTTTATTTCAAAATAAACGCAATCAGTACTCCCAGGTAGTTACCAACAGCATAACCTGCAATTCCAACTGTTAAACCTGTGAGGATAATCTCCTTGTTCTTCAATGCAGCTGCAATAACCGGGACAAAAGGAGGAGAACAGATCAATGCACTTCCGGAAATTATCACTGTATCAGCATCAATCTTAAAATATTTAGCTATAAAAACATGCAATATATGAGATCCAAACATTGCCAGACCAACATACCAAAACAACGAAAATGAGATATTAGCCAGTTTAGTAAGATCTGCCATAGAAGAAACCACAAGACAGAAAACCAGGATGATATACATTCCGGTCTGGAAAGTCTTTTTAATCTGTTTTATCTTTGGCACAAAGGAAAATGCTATTCCAAAAGTTGTGATGAAAAGAATTATCGCTGCAGTTGAAAAGGTTTCAGGTAACAGCATGCTTAATGCATAACTGACACCTACAATTGCAAGAGATAAACCAACTGCTCCCAGTAATGGTAACAATGTGCCTTTATTGAATATTCCGGTGTAATCTTCAAAATCTTCTTCAGGGTTTACTTGTGCTGAATTCGCTTTACCACTGTTCAGGCTTTTAAAAGGCGGAAGAATAGTAAGGAAAACCCTTTGTCCGACAGAAAGAATGAAAACCAGGTACAATGCTCCAAGAGAAAGTTCATATGTATGAGTCATAATATAGAGTTCCTGATCTACTTCCAGAGCAGTTTTCATAGCTGCAAGGTTAGGAGTACCCCCGGTATAAATTCCAACAAGCATACCGGACACTTTCCATATTTCATCAATACTCCCCTTGAAAATGTAGTAACCTGCAAAGATCATAACAATCACCGTAAACAGGCCAATTGCCAGTGAAGTCATTGCTGTTCCTGCCATTTTGAACCACTTCTTCACATCCATTGAGAACAAAATAAGAGGCAGGGCAATTGGGATCGTAAGATTTGTCATCAGGTTTTGATATTTATCCGCACCTTCGGGTAAAATTCCAATATTCCCAAGAATTAATCCTATTGCATAACAAATCAGTACAGCCCCTATCTTTTTCATAATGGATAATTGGGTTTCCAGATATAATATAATTACAGGAGCAATCACAAAAAAGACAATCATGATAATTAACTTCAAGCCCATAACTCAATGATTTAGTTAATAAATAGAAAATAAGAAATCAAAAGATAGTTTGATTGGAGGAGTATTATGCAGGTAACTATTGATACTTAATATATTTTTAAAACCTCTAATTAAATAAAAAAAACAGAAAATATTGTTTATTGTTTAGAATTAATATCAATTCAATTAATTTAAACGATTCATTTTTTTGTAATTTTCGCAAGGTTTGTAAAGTTTATTAATATGACTTTTTCAAAAAAAATAGTCTGGATTACCGGTGCATCATCAGGAATAGGTGAGGCTCTGGTTTATGATCTTGTTGAGCAAGGAGCAACAGTAATAGCTTCATCCCGAAATGAAAAAAAGCTTCAACAGGTAAAGAAAAATTGTGGCGAGAACGAAAATTCCTGTTTTATTCTGGTGCTGGATATGGAGCAACAGGATAACTATCCGGAACTGG
>JAUVHQ010000240.1 GCA_030593185.1 Bacteroidota bacterium | reverse complement strand
GGTAGAGAAATTCTCAACAATATTTATGGCTGCAGGAATTTCTTTTTCAGGATCTTCAGTAAGAGACACTCTTATAGTATCCCCGATACCTTCATTTAGTAAAGTTCCTATACCAACAGCCGACCTTATCCTTCCGTCTTCTCCATCACCGGCTTCAGTAACGCCCAGGTGCAGGGGATAGTTCATTTTTTCCTGTAGCATCGTTTTCACAAGAAGCCGGTTGGCTTTTATCATTTCACGGGTATTGCTGGATTTGAGTGAAACAACCAGGTTGTGAAAATCTTCCTTTTTGCAGATCCTTAAAAATTCCAAAGCCGATTCAACCATTCCCTCCGGAGTATCTCCAAATCGTATCATCATCCGGTTGGATAATGATCCATGGTTTACTCCAATCCGTATTGCTGTACCATTATTTCTGCAAACATTCAAAAGAGGTAACAACCGTTGTTTGATATTCTCCTTTCCCTGATTATATTCTTTTTCAGATATGGAAGATGGAGGATTTTCCATTTGTTTATCTGCGAAGTTACCCGGGTTGATACGTACTTTATTAACATTCCCGGCAGCTATCCCGGCAATACCCGGACTAAAATGCACATCGGCAATAATTGGAGTTGAATATCCTTTGTTTCTTAGTTCACTGCAAATCAACGCCAGGTTTTTTGCCACATTTTTGTTCTGGGCAGTGATCCTCACGTAGTCAGCCCCTGCCTTAATGATCCTGATGCACTGTTTTACAGTAGCAGCAGTATCCATTGAATCGGTGTCGGTCATAGACTGAATCCTGATGGGATTATTCCCTCCCATCGGTACATCACCAATATACACTTCACTGGATTGCCATTCCGGATTTTTCATTACTTAAAACAGGATTTTTTATAATTAACTCAAGAATAGAACACAGATAACACCCCGATACACTTCGCTACGGGGCAGGCGGATTTAACAGATCTGTACTGATGTTTTATCTTTTATCCGTGATTATCTGCAGTATCCGTGTCATCCGTGTTCCATTTTTACTCATACGAAACGTTAGTTAATTAAGTTTTAATAAATTTGAAAAACTTTTTCGATTTTTTAAAGTTATGCAAATATATTGTATTAGATAAACGAACATTAGTTTTCAGCATTATGAACCAAATAAAAAATTCTAAACAGATGAAACATATTTTGAACAAAATCAGTATTCTTATCGCCTTGCCAATATTATTAGTCTCCTGTAATCAAAAAACAGACAATAAACTTCCTTCCAATGTGACGGAAGTGCTTGAAATGGCAGGGGAAAACCGCTCAGAGTTAGAGGAAGTAATTAATTATTACCATGATGCCGGAGATACACTTAAGCTACAGGCAGCTTATTTCCTTATTGGAAATATGGCTGATAAGGAATATATCACCTTTGCTGTTGCCGATTCATCTGAAAATAAGATTGGATTTAGGGTGTTGGATTACCCTGATTATAAAACCCTTTCAGAGGCATGGGATTCCATTACGAAGGTACGTGGCAAACTACATCAGAAACGTACAGGTGTTTTTCATGATTATGAAGAGATCACTGCCGAATACCTGATCAGGAATATTGACATGGCGTTTGATGCATGGAATAAGCCATGGGCTAAACATTTAAATTTTGATCAGTTTTGCGAATATATACTGCCATACCGAAGCACGAACGAACCTCTTGAAAACTGGCGGACTTTGCTTACAGAGAAATATGCATGGGTTAACGACTCAATGATAGATCCAAATGATCCCGTGGAGGCATGCAGATGGATCAATAATGATATAAAATCGTGGTTCAGTTTTGATCCCCGGTATTATGAGCATGCTACCGACCAGGGATTAGAAGAGATGATGAAGGTAAAAATGGGTCGTTGTGAAGACATGACCAATCTTGCCATTTATTCCATGAGGGCTATGGGCGTTCCTGTGACGAGTGATTTTACACCCTATTGGGCAAAAACTGGTAATAATCATGCCTGGAATACTATACTTAATAATGAGGGTAAGGTTGTTATTTTTATGGGCGGTGAATCCAATCCCGGAAATTATCGTTTAAACCAGGCAAAAGCCAAGGTTTACAGAAAAACATTTGCCAAACAGTACGGAAATCTGGCAGACTTGTCGGAAGAGAAAGAAAAAGCACCCAAATATATTAATCGTAGCAGTATAGTGGATGTTACATCAGAATATATTCCTGTTGCTGATGTTGAACTTACTCTTGAAAAAAAGGTTCCTGATGGCGAAAAATTTGCCTATATCTGTGTTTTTAACACCGGTGAATGGAAGGCAATCCACTGGAGCAGGATTGATGATGAAGGAAAAGTGAATTTTACCGATATGGGAACAGACATTGCTTATTTGCCCGCCTTTTATATTGACAGGAATATTGTTCCGGCAGGAAAGCCTTTTATTCTTGATAATAATGGGGATGCAGTTTATGCCAAGCCTGATACTGAAAACCCGCGTACACTGGAACTGATATCCACTACTAAAAGGATCGCTAAAAACACAACTGATAATATTGAGAAAGTTTTTTTAAAGGAAGGGGAGACCTATGAACTGTTTTTCTGGGATGATGGATGGGTATCGTTTGGGAAAAAGGAGACCGGCGGAAAACCTCTGGAATTCAAAAACGTTCCTTCAGGTGCTCTGTACTGGCTAATCAACATAAAACCTGCCAAAGACCGTCCGGAAAGAATTTTTATTTTTACGGATAAGGGAAAGCAAGTGTGGTATTGAAGAAGTTAAAAGTTGAAAGTTAAAAGGGAAGAGAGAAGAAAGAAGGCAGAGGGCAGAAGGCAAAAGGGAAGAAAGAAGGCAGAAGGCAGAAGGCAAAAGGGAAGAAAGAAGAAAGAAGTTAAAAGGGAAGAGGGACGAAGAGAAGAGCAAAGAGCAGAGTGCGAAGAGTGAAGAAGTAAGAAGAGGTCATACAATTGTCATACAATTGTCAAACAAATGTCAAAAATCAGTCATTAGGTTTGTTAATGCAGATCTGCCAGAGTGAGCTGCAGACGGTCCTTGCAGAGTCGGGAGGAGTAAGAAATCATTAAAAGATATATAAAAAGAATCACGTGATTAAAGCAGTGATTAATCACGTGATTAATAACGTAATTAATTTGTATAATATAAAGCTTGGCAGTAATGCTAAGCATCTTGTTTTGTGGGATGAGATACCTGGAAGAAATGCAAGTAAGAAGCTACCTGATTTTCCATTCGAAACCATCTTTTTTATCATGTACTTCGACACCTAATTCATCGAGGGTTTTACGGATAATATCAGATGTTTGAAAATCTTTGTTTTTTTGGGCTTCAAGGCGGAAATTCAGGATCATATCGATTAATTTACCTGAGAGTTCCTCTTTACTTTCAGCTTTCCGGGAGGTATCCAGCCCAAAAATATCAAAAACAAAACTTTGATACAGATCTTTCAATTCATTAAGATCATTATTATTAATGGACCCTGTACCGCTTTCAACAGAATTGATCAGCCTGATACCATCAGAAAGATGAGCTATAGCCATTGCTGAATTAAAATCATCATTCATTGCTTTGTAACATTTTTCTTTTAGTTCTGTTACATTTAAGGTTGATTTATCAGATGGTTTTATCTTTTCGAGAGTTTTCATTCCGTTAAACAGTCGCTCTAATCCTTTTTCTGCAGCCTGAAGTGCTTCATTCGAAAAATCAAGGGTACCGCGGTAATGTGCCTGGAGTATAAAAAACCTTATGGTCATAGGGTGGTAGGGTTTCTCAAGCATTTTATGTTCACCTGAAAATAATTCGTCAAGAGATATTGCATTACCCAGGGATTTCCCCATTTTCTGACCGTTAAGAGTAATTAAATTATTGTGCATCCAGTAACGCACCGATTCTTTTCCCAGAGCAGCGGTAGACTGGGCTATTTCACATTCATGATGGGGGAAAAGCAAATCAATCCCACCACCGTGAATATCAAACTGTTCACCAAGATATTTTGTGCTCATAACCGAACATTCAAGATGCCATCCGGGGAATCCACTGCTCCAGTCGGATTTCCATTGCATGATATGCCCGGGAGAGGCTTTTTTCCAAAGGGCGAAGTCAAAAGGATTCTTTTTTTCACTTTGTCCGTCAAGTTC
>JAUVHQ010000111.1 GCA_030593185.1 Bacteroidota bacterium | reverse complement strand
TCCGGCAGGATAAATAGCCGTTATTTCAACAGGTCTGCCTTCAAGGAATTTAAAAAACCTTTTTGCATGTTCTTTTTCATTTAAGGCTGTTTCAGCAAATATTGCAGATATTTGCTCATAGCCTTCCTTTTTTGCCTGTTTAGCAAAATAATCATAACGCATTCTTGCCTGAGATTCTCCGGCAAAAGATTTTAACAGATTTTGTTCTGTTTTGGTTCCTTCTAATGATTTCATCTTGATTCTAATTTATTAATTAACTATATTATTTTACATTTTCGATAAATCCCGGTTCGCTTTGCTTTCGGGATAAGATCGACTTAATGATTTTAATTCGTTTGCAACTTTTAATAATTGTCTCACTTATTTAATGTTACTAAAGTATCTCATAAACTGTGTTCGTTCAAACACTGTTGGGTTTTCAGCTTGATCATAACTAACTTTACCTTTAAAGTCATCAATGCTTTCAAACCTTTTTTCTTTCATCCATTTTTCAATATCTTTCAATACAACGTTTATGTACTCTGCTCCTTTTTTATAAATGGCAGATACCATTTGCACGGCACTGGCCCCGGCTAATATTTGTTTTATCACACCTCTGCCATCATGAACTCCGGTTGATGCCACCAGCTCTTTTTTTATGTTTCCTGAAAGTAGTGCAATCCACCTTAACGAGGTTGATATTTCTGACGGCATACTATATAAACTTGATGTAATAACTTTCAACGTATCAATATCAATGTCTGGCCTGTAATACCTGTTAAATAAAACAAAGTTATCTACATTGCCTGTGTAACTAAGTTGTTGTATCAGGTTTGCTAAACCAGCTGAATAATCACTCATCTTTAATGAAATAGGAATAGAAATCTGTGCTCTAACCTTCTCAATGATAGCGAAATACTTTTTCTCATTATCTGTACTATTTACATTAATATCGGATGGTAGAATGGCAATATTTAATTCAAGAGCATCTGCGCCTGCTTTTTCTATTTTTGTTGCAAAAGAAATCCAATCATTATCTGAAATACAGTTAATATTTGCAATAACAGGAATATCAACAGCTTGTTTTGATTCCTCAACAAGCTTCAAATAATCTTCTAAATAATGATCTCTGGTATAAGCTGCTATATATTCATCAACTCCCGGATAGTCGGTCTGATTTTCTTTTATAATTTTTACCGACTCAATCAGTATTTGCTCTTCAAATAATGATTTAAGAACAACTGCACCGGCACCAAATTTTTCCAGATTCTTAATTTTTTCTACAGAATCTGTTAGTCCTGAACTTCCGATTATAACAGGATTTCTTAAATTAAAGCCAAGATAATTTACTGAAAGATCTATTTGATTCATTTAATGGATATTAAAATTTTGTATTATTGATTTGTTGTATCAATAAATGTTCTTTGCTTAAGTTCTCTGTCGAGCATTAATAATCCATGCTTATTTCCTTCCATCATTATTCAACAGTAACTGGAACTTCTTTACTTTGCCATAAACCGTGTTTAGTGCAAAATGCATGAGCAACGAGTTTCATAAACGTTTTTGGGACAATATAAAAATCCACTTCCAGATTTTCGGCCTGGTTTCCTAATGCACCTTCAATGAAATTTGCTTGTGCAAGCATTTTTTCACCATTCCATAATTGCACCCAGGCAATGTAATGATCAGGATCGTCGGGATGTTTATATTGATCTCCGACTTTTACTTTCACTTTGAATTTTTCACCTGCTTTTGCTTGTTTTTCACAGTGGACAAAAACTGAATGTCTGTCGATGTAATCCTTTTTTGCTTCTCTGTCTAATTGAGAAATGTCTTCGTACTTATTGATTTTCATGATATTTAGTTTAAATGTTTATAATTTATTTTCTTCTAATGCTTGCTCAAATAATCTGCAACTCCATCTGTTGAAGCTTTCATGGCATCGTCACCTTCTTTCCAGTTTGCCGGACAAACTTCACCATATTCTTCAAAATGATGAAGAGCATCAACCATTCTAAGAGCCTCATTAACATTTCTGCCAAGTTGTAAATCGTTGATTACAGAGTGACGAACAATGCCTTTTTTATCAATTAAAAATAGTCCACGATACGCTACTGGAGCTCCTTTAAAAATTAATTTTCCGGTTTCGTCATAATCATATTCACCTGCGAGTACACCAAAACTTTCGGATATTGTTTTATCCAGATCAGCGACAACCGGATATTTTACTCCTTTTATACCTCCGTTATTTTGTTCGGTATTCAACCATGCCCAATGCGAATATTGTGAGTCAATTGAACATGCCACAACTTCGACATTACGCTTTTTGAAATCTTCAATTTGTCTTTGAAATGCAATTAATTCAGTCGGACAAACAAATGTGAAGTCTAAAGGATAAAAGAAAAATATTACATCTTTTTTACCAATGAATTGTTCTAGTGTATAGTCTTCAACGAATTCACTACCGTTAACTACTGCTTTTGCCTTAAATAAAGGGGCTTTTTTTCCTATTAATGTTTCCATTTTTTCTAATTTTTATGTATAAATGCATTTAATGAAAATTGTAATGATTACATAATAAAAAACATTACAAATATATAATATAGATTATGAATAAACAAATTATATCTAAGAAAAATTCTATTGCTAGTTTTTTTTCTCTTGTTTTCAACACTTTTGGAGCTTGAAAATTTTAATAATCAAACATCAAAATACAAATAAAAAGTCAAATTATAGAATGGTAACTATTCAGTGCCTTAAATTTAAAATGTGTAAAATGTCTAATTTCATTATACTTTATATTTTTAAGTCTGCAATCTTCAGTTCCGGAAAAGCAGAAGTCTTCGATTTCATATTTTTCCGAGGATCCTCGAACATTCCAGCTTGCTGGAAGCCTCACGACCGGCATGTGGGCAGGCCTGTGGGAGTGGAGTAAAATTTACGCAAATCGCAGGTTTGCTAATTTTCGAAATCAGCAGTCAACAATCTGAAGACCAGGCTATTTATACTTTTCAGGATTTTGAATCATGTGATTAAGTAATCGTGTGTTATAATTGTTTGATTTTTAATTACTTTTTTACTGACTGCCGATTGTAGACTGTAGACTGCCGACTGTGGACTGCCCGATCGAACGTGCCGACTGATTAATTACTTTATTTTTATACAACAAAAGATAAGTCCTATTTTTCTATTCAACCACGCCGGATAGTTCTTCCAGCACTTTCTTTCCATGGTTAACCCAATAAGATGCTGGTTTGTCAGACAAATTCTCTAATGAAAACATTTCTAATGTATTGTAAAATTTTTGTCTG
Organism: Bacteroidota bacterium; assembly: GCA_030593185.1. Taxonomy (GTDB): domain Bacteria; phylum Bacteroidota; class Bacteroidia; order Bacteroidales; family VadinHA17; genus JADFUQ01. Next base: position 3,558 of record JAUVHQ010000111.1, on the reverse strand, counting down.
ATGGAGTCTTTTTCCTGGTATTGTTTCAAAGCTTTTTTGATGATCCTGATCTTTTCATAATCCTGAATTCCTTCACGGAGTTTTTCGAATCGTACCGAGCTTCTTGGTCCGGGATATACCTGGTAAGTATCCCCCGCGGGCCAGGAACGAAATCTTGAATCTTTCAAAGGATTTTCGGGCCATGAATTATACGCCCAGCGAAGGTACCCTGAATAGCCTTGTGCAGCAGCATACCATCCCAGCCATGTTTGTTCAGCAGGTGGAGAAAAAGTAAAGTTATTCGGATGTTCAGGTTTTGCACAGCAAGTATAAAAGGTTGTAATTTTATCCTTTTCCACCCTTTCCTGTATATAGTTGAATGCAACGGGAGGATCTATAAACAGGCAAAGATCGTGAATATCGTTTTGTATCTCAGAATGATATTTGCCGGCCAGGGTTATACCGATCCTGGGAGCTGTGGTTTGAATTAACAGGATTGTATTTTTCATCTCTTCTAACCCGCGTTCATCCATGGCAATAGTTGTTTTTTCAAGCCATCCCATTTGTTCAAGGTGATAACTGAATTGATGAAGGAAGGGCTTCCATATTGCTTCATGTTCAGTAGTACCTGGTTTTACGGTAACGGTTATGTAATCGGCAGAATCCTCATCGAAATATTGTATCTGATTTCCCCAGGGGATCATGGAATAGCAATTTATTTGTTTTGTGATTCCACATTCCATCGCAAGTTTTACATATTGATCGAACACAGAAAAATCAAACATCCAGGTTCCGGTGCTGTTTTTTATCCACTGGATCATTGAATCGAATGGATCGTAGGTTTGACTTTCCCATGGCTGATGAACAATGCTGGTAGTAATGCATTTCTGACCGGCTTCGGCTAACATTGTAAGGTATGGTCTAAGCATGTCAATGTGTTCCTGCGACCAGGGCTCAACCTTGTGGAACCGGGCTACGGCAAACAGATTTTGCCAGAGGTCAAGGTGAAAATTCCATTCAGATGGATATGGCAGGGTTTGGTTAATTACGGTTAGTTCTATACGGAGTGGTTGTGAATTTATTTCCCCTGATTTGATATTTATTATTCCTGTATAAATATCTTTTTCAACATTTTGTGGAATATCAATCGTAACCCATACAGGTCTTACAGATTGAGGGATTAGATTAAAAACCTGGTTATTTTCTAACATGTCGGGCACAATGCTTGCCTGTATTGTATCAGGACTCCGGTATTCGCAACCCGACAGAAATTCATTGGTCAGGACATAACGGAGAGGATGGATAGTGATTTTGGTTGAATCGATAATGTTATTGTCGCTGCCAAATAACGGACCTGGGGAAATATTGATATTTTCCTGATATTCAGATGACCATAACAAAAACATTAAATTTATACGTTCTCCTTTCCACCCGGTGCAAACCTGTTTATTAGTTTCTTGGTTTACCGGTACGGAGCGGAATGAATAGTGTTTATTGGTATTTCCAAAAGATGAATGAAGTCCCGGTGTAATATTTTGCCATTCAGAGAGATCATGGATAACGGGATCTTCCGGTTCATCAAAACCGGTTTGGTATATCTGGTCACTGCATGAGAAAAGACTCAGTCCAAGAAGAACAATTGGAAGTAAGAGCTTGGGCTTTGAGATTAAGTGTTTCATTATTTACTGAAGGATTCTATGCATAGCAAGGGAAGTTGCTCCCATAACGCCGGCTTTTTCACCTAATTCAGATGTTACAATTTTAGTGTTCTGCCTGATCAGGCTGATTGTCCTTTTGTTAAGAGTTTGTTTAATGGAGTCAGTAAGATATAAACCTGCTTTTGCCATTTTTCCACCAATTATGATCATTTCAGGGTTATACAGGTGAATTAAAGTTGCTATCCCTTTTCCCAGGTAATGTCCAACTTCTGAAAGAATGTCAATGGCAAAAAGGTCTTCCTTCTCAGCAGCTTTAAGAATAACCTCAGGTGTGATATTTTCGAATTTGTTATTAACAATATTCGTTATTATGGATGTACTACCTTTTCCCAGCCCTTCTTTTGCCATACGAACAAGTGCTTCCTCAGAAGCCATGGTTTCAAGGCATCCTTTTTTCCCACATGTGCATAATAAACCGTTCTCTTCTATAATTATATGACCAAATTCACCGGCAAATCCTGATTTCCCTGAGTACAACTTTCCATTAAGGATGAGTCCCATTCCAATACCTGCTACCAGAGTAAGACACAGAACATTTTCTTTTCCTTTAGCAAGACCGAAAGCATGTTCCCCCAGAGCCATCAGGTTAGAATCATTTTCGGTAAAAACCGGAAGATTAAACTTTTCTTCAAATAGCTGCGATACCGGCTTGTCAGTATAGTTCAGGTAGCTATAACTCTTTCCGGTACGTGTATTGATCAGTCCGGGAAGGACAATCCCGATACCCATGATCTTGTTGTAGTCTATTCCCGCTTCTTTAATAATTTTTAATGATTGCAGATATACCTGGTTCACTGTTTCAGGATCATTATTAAGTTTTCCCGGAATGGATACTAATTCAGTAACAAATTCATTATGGAAGTTAAGCAATGCAAAACGCCTGATGTTTCTTCCGATATCTATTCCAAGTATATACCGGGAATCAGAATTTATTCCAAATAAATTAGGTCTTCTGCCTCCTTCTGAATCTCCAATACCAAAATCTGTTACAAGCCCTTCAATAATAAGATCGTTTATTAGCCGGGCTATAGTAGGAGGGCTAAGATGCGTTTCCTTACTAAGCTGCTTGTTGGATTTCGGACCCTCTTTATAAAGAATATTAATGATTTTTTTCTTGTGAAGGTATCTTTTTAATGCCTGGTTTTTAATATTTTTCTTATTTCTCTGCGATAACGTAGATTCAGATGGTTTCATAAGGAAGTTTAATAGGTTACGTTTAAAAACGCCAAAGATAATGAAAAAAAGCAAAAAAAACAGACCTCCTTGTTAAATAATATTAAGAAGTGAATTGTCTCATTGGTATTTTTTTCAAAGCAGTTTAATAGTTTCGCCATTTTTTCATTGAAATAGAAAAAACGTTAACAACGTTTTTAAGCGACCCCTGCCCACTATAACACAGTGAAGGCGGGAAGCAAACTACCTGAGACAATTAAAGAGCTATAATTGAAAGAATGCTATTAGCTTTACGAAAAGCCGGGAGAGATTGCTCCTTCTCCGTAGTAAAACTACGAAGGAGAAGCTTCACTTCGTTTAATAAGTTATACGTTATATTAGACAAAATAATAACGTAATTAATAACGGCATTAATAGGCTCTGTTCTAAAATATACAGCTAATAATTATGATTCATCCGACTAAGGCGTAAGTTTATAGTACTCTGGCATACGTATAAAACAAACCCCTTTATCAAGAAACTTAATGTCTTTATTGCCCGTAGAGCTTGTTCCGATTTATAGGAAGCATTTATTACTGAAGCAATAAAATTATTATTTTCTTTTTTTGCCCGTAGGGCATTTATTATTGTAGCATAATAATTTTCAATTTCTTTTATTCCCCGTAGGGGATTCATAATACGAATAGGT
>JAUVHQ010000256.1 GCA_030593185.1 Bacteroidota bacterium | reverse complement strand
GATCGCAGCTTAATAACTGATTTTATCAATTCAACAGATGCCATATCTTTAATCTCACCTGCCTTTTTCCCAAGTAATTCTGCAAGTTGAATAGATTGTTCACCACGATAGGGAGGCAAAAAATGAATTTTTCTGTTTTTGCCTATTGCCTCCTGAATCATCTCGCTAAGTTTTATATATGGCAAAACGTTTGTAATGCCAACTTTTGCTGCTCTCCCTTTCAATGAAGGCTGAGGACCCATCCAAATAATATCATCCATGGTTACATCATCGCCGAAAAAATAATCTTTCCCATTATCCACATCAATAATACAGGCAAACCCCGGATGATCAAGTCCGAAAAAATATAAGAATGAACTATCCTGACGGAAATTATAAGTGTTCGCGGGATAATTAAAAGCGGCTTCATTGTTTCCCGGAAATAATAGTAAGCCTGAATTCATCAATTTTCTTATATTTTCTCTTCTTGAAGAGTACAATTCTGAATTGAACATAGAATTTCGTTTTTATTAATATATGATTATCACTAATTGTATAAAATTAATATTTTATTCCGTATAGAAAAAGGTGAAATTACTACAACAAAATTTCTTCATGGTTTTCGCAATTATCGTTTTTTCTTTCCATTAGTATTCGCTCCCAAAATCCTTCCCACAACCTGCTTCCCGAATCAAGTTCGGGACAGGCTATGAGGTTTTCGCTCTCAAGTTTGCTCAAACGTTTCATCCTTCCATCATTCCATCATTCCACTATTCCATTATTCCCCTGTATAAATAGCTCCTACCCTAGTGAAATATTTTCGTGCCTCAAATTTCACCCCGGCACAGTCATACTTCCTTGCGGGGCAGGCAGGGCAAGCGTCGCATTTCATAGGGTAGGCATTATTCCAAAAAAATACGTTCATCAAAAAAAATATTATTATATGCGAATGGCATTGTTTTTTTAAAAAAAATTTATATATTCGCTAACTGCTCTGCTTATTAACAAATAATTAACAAACACAGATGCCCTACCGAAGATTGCCAAACACAGATAATGCACGGTTGAAAGCATTACAAACCGCATTATCAAAAGGAAAAGAAATCCCTCCATTCAAACTTGCTTTCACACAAAAGAGCTTTCAAAAAACACAAGCTTTTCTGACCAGATTTGAAAAAGCAATTATACTGCATAAACAAGCTCAATCAAGGCAGATTAAAAACAATAAAGAATATCAAAAAGTCCTGAAAAAAGCCAAACTTTTTATCTCTCATTTTATCCAGGTTATGAATATGGCTATTACACGATCAGAACTTCCTGCTTCCACACGTATATCATTCGGTTTTAATGAAAATGATAAGGCATTACCTATGCTTGTCAGCGAAAAAGATATTATTTATTGGGGTAAAAAACTATTAGACGGAGAATCCTTTCGTACACTTCAGGGACAAACACCAATTACAAATCCTACTATTGCCGTAGTAAAGGTGCGACATGAACAATTAATGGAAGCCCACCGGTTTCAGCAAATTCTGAAAGAAAGGAACAACCGTGCTTTGGAAAAATTATCTTCACTTCGAAACGAGGCAGACGAGATCATTTTAAATATCTGGAATGAGGTTGAATCTTCATATAACGATCTTCCTGATAATTTAAAGCGTGAACGAGCTAAAGAATATGGTCTTGCTTATATCTACAGGAAAAACGAAAAAGACCAGATAACTTTTCTGGATTCAGGTCAGAAAGAGACAGGTTAATCAAGGCACTTCTCCTTTTCTTCCCATTATTATTCGCTCCCACAATCCTTCCCACAACCCGCTCATGAGGTTTTCGCTCTCAAGTTTGCTCAAACGTTCCATCCTTCCGCTCTTCCCTGTAAACAGATATTACCAGAAGGGTTACAAGCACCAAAGAACCAAGAGCAATAAATAAATTCCCGCTTTCAGTTCCAATTGAGTTAATTTCTTTTTCTACAATTTCGGCATCAAAAATAAAATAGAAAATTACTGCTACACCATTATTGATGAAGTGTGCAAGGATCGGCAGCCAAAGATTCCGGCTCCACAATAACAAATAACCAAAAAATATTCCCAGTAACAACCTGGGGAAAAATCCAAAGAACTGCAGATGAAGAGCACTGAACAATATAGAAGTGATCAAAACACCAATATGTTTATTCTTCAACCATTCAATCAAGTACCGTTGTATTATTCCTCTGAAAAGAAGTTCCTCCCCAATCGCCGGAAGTATGGCAATCATTAGAAAATTAATCAGAAATTCACCCGTATTACCGGAATCGAGAAACAGCTCTGTTAACTTTTTGGCTGATTCTTCTGTTACTTTCATCCAATCCTCAACTGAATCAAGCCATTGTGGTAAATTTATCTGAGCATTCCACATTGCCAGTAAGTTAATTACCGGTAATCCAATAATCATAATAAGAAAAACCCTTAAAGACGCCTGTAATTCAGGTATGTTTTTTAATTGAAGGCTTTCACCAACCTCTCTATAAAACAAGAATGTAATAACAAAAGGAGGAACAACAAAGAGCCCCAGTGTTTGTATTATCTGAAAATATTTTAATACAGCAATATTATGGACATTTTCAAAATCAGAAAAGATCTCCTGTAATTCAAAAATATTGAGGTGAAAAACCGGAAGTGCTACCAGCATTCCAATAATCAGGAACACTAAAAATGAGACCATGGTAATAAAAAGAGCCATAATTAATTTTACAAACGGATGTGTATCATAAAATAAATTCTGTCTCATTCCCCGATTTTTAATAGTTTTGTCCAAAAATAAGTAATTAATTCGGTTTTGGTAAAAATAGGTAATATAGTACTCTGCAATCAACCTCTTATTCTCGCACCGATGGAGGACATTACCGATCCATCATTCCGGTATATGTGCAAGCAATTTGGTGCCGATCTTATGTATACTGAATTCATTTCATCAGACGGGCTTATCAGAAACGGGAGAAAAAGTATACAAAAGCTTGACATATACGATTATGAAAGACCTATAGGAATTCAGCTTTACGGACACCTTATTGATTCAATGGTAGAGGCAGCACAAATAGCTGAAAAATCAAATCCCGAACTTATTGATATTAATTTTGGATGTCCCGTGAGAAAAATTGCAAACCGTGGTGCAGGAGCAGGTATGATCCGGGATATACCTCAAATGATTAAGATGACAGAAGCTATTGTTAAAGCCACAAAGCTGCCTGTTACAGTAAAAACCAGACTTGGATGGGATGAAGACAATAAAAATATTGTTGAAGTAGCAGAACGTTTACAGGATGTTGGTATCAAGGCACTAACGATCCATGCCAGAACCCGTAGCCAATTGTACAAAGGCAGAGCAGACTGGACACTTATAGGAGAAGTGAAAAATAATCCAAAAATAACAATCCCTGTTATCGGAAACGGAGATATTGACAGTCCACAAACTGCCGGTGAAATGTTTCGAAAATATGGTGTCGACGGGATCATGATTGGTCGTGCCACAGTCGGACGCCCCTGGATATTTAAAGAAATCAGGTATTTTCTTGAAACTGGTAAAAACCTCCCTTCGCTAACCATTAATGAAATTGTTGACCTTGCAAAAATCCATTTCGGAAAATCGGTTGAATGTAAAGGTGAGCCAATAGGTGTTTATGAAATGCGGCGACATTTCTCAAACTATTTCAGAGGTCTTCCTCATTTTAAAGAAACCCGTATCAGGCTACTGACAACCCTTAATGTAAATGAAATTACCGGTATTCTGGATGAGATAGCAGAAAAATATGGGAGTTTGGGGATGTGATGAGGTGAAAAAGGCAAAAAGCAAAAGGCAGAAGGCAAAAGGAAAGAATGAAGAGAAGAGTTGTGATGCAGTGGGAAGAGTTAAAGAGTTCAAAGTTGGGTTGAACGTATTAAGCACCAAAGGTGCGTAATCAATAGCCCCGGGTG
>JAUVHQ010000239.1 GCA_030593185.1 Bacteroidota bacterium | reverse complement strand
CTTTTGTTTAGTCCTTTTTCCTGTCTGTCAGCAACAGCCAGCCAATTGCCCTGTGCTGATATTGTAAAAGAAGAAATATCCCCATCAAATCGCTGGTTTTTAACAACATTGCCACCCTCAACACTCCAAAAGTTGATTTTGCCTATACTTAAAGTAGAATTGTCTGTGATATAATATTTATTATCAGGTGTTACTGAAAGTATGTTTATATTTTTCACATTTCCTTCCACTATGTTTTCCAGCATGCCCGTGACCCAGTCATAAACAGCTACATTATATTTAAAAATCATGCGGCTGCCTCCTTTAGCCAGCCTGGTCTCTTTATATCCGATAATTATTTTGCTTTTATCCGTTGTAACACTGGCCGACTGAACGGATATTCCTGATTTATCGATGGTATGTGGATTAATAGCAGACTTTCTGATAGAAATTTTATTGCCAACATTCCAGAAGATCATTTGATTATCCCCGCCAATAGAGATAAGTTGGTCCCCATTCCTGTTAAAGGAACAAAACATAACCTCCTTTTCATGACCATTACGTAACAAGCCAATAAGTTTACCACTAGGAAAATGGAACAGATAGGGTTCTTTTTTTGAACCGGCAACGCAAAGGATTTTTTCATCCGGACTTAGGGCAAGATGATATACCTTACCCTTATATTCCTTGATGATTTGAAGTTTTTCACCTGAATATAGATCCCAGATGAAAATTTGTTTGTTTTCAGTTCCGGATATCACATATTTATTTTCTGAATCAATCAGAACAGTATTGATTTTATCGCCTGATCCATGTACCAGTTGGTGTAGTTTTCTATTGGCATTCAAATCCCAAACAACAATGGTTCCCTTTTCGTCCCCGCATGCAAGGAACCTGTTATCCGGAGAAATGTACATAGATGTTACGGGCTTATCCACTTCAAAGCTATGGTCGTCGTATAGTAATATCTGAGCCTTGGATAAGCCAGGCAGTAGCAAACAAAAAAACAATAATATCTGTAACTGTTTTGCCATGAAAAACGGATATCAGAATATGAAGGATAAGCCGGTCATTAACATAATGGAACCTCCCTCAGCTCCTTCAGCTAAACTCTTTCCGTAATTCAGTGAAGTGTCAATAGAGGCAAATTCATTGAAGAAGGATTTGTAACCTAAACCAATCTGTATTACCCCGTAGTCTTTAAATGAGGCTTCATCAGGGATATCAAAGGTGGTTTGATAATAGGATCCTTTAACATATGGAAACCCTTTCTTAACAACAGAGAAATTGTAATTGGCAAATAACTGACCACTCAAATCGGTATTGACCTCAGTTCCTTCCGCGGTTTGGATTGTAGATATCGAAATTCCCGGAGCCAAACCTATTAATAATTTGTCGGTGTAATATTTTCCGTACGAGAGAAACAGGTTACCAAAAGAATTTTTCGAATCGGTTCCTACAGTAGCAAATATAAAACCATTAAATGTTATTTCGTTATCTCCCTTGGAAATGCCTTCATCTTCCTGGGCATTAGCATTAGCTGTAATAATTACAGTTAAAAGTAAAATAATAATTTTTTTCATAATAAAATTTTCTATTTAGTGGAATGTTAATAATCGATGAGATAAATTTATAATAAATGTTAAAATAAATTAAAATAAGATGTAAAATATTAATTTCAAAAAATTAAAACAAGTGGATATAGTTAAAATATATGTAAGTTTATACATTCACAAACGGTGGCTGTAATTCAAAATTTGAAATTAACAATTTTATTATGATACTGGAACATATTGCGATTTGGACTAACCAATTAGAAGAATTGAAGGATTATTATTCGCAGTACTTCGGAGGACAACCAAATAAGAAGTACACAAATGAAAATAAAGAATTTCATAGTTACTTCTTGACTTTTAATTCCGGCGCAAAGCTTGAGATAATGTCAAAGCCAAATATTCCGGAAAATAAAAACGATACCGTTAAAGCCCAGCATCAGGGCATTATTCATATAGCTTTTGGTGTTGACACTATTCAAGAAGTTGACGATAAAGCAAAACAACTAATTAATGATGATTTTCAAATTTTGAGTGGGCCAAGGAAAACGGGTGATGGACACTATGAATTTGAAACTCTTGACCCTGACAACAACCGATTAGAAGTTACCACAAAATATTCTGGCTAAAGCGGTAAAATACTGAGATAAAAAAAAGACTACCGCCAAAATGGCTAAAAGCAAGCAGGTAGAAAATGGTAAAATGAAAGAGGTTATTGAGATATTTATAAAAGGGGTGGCTGCGTAATGGATAAAGAAGAAACAAAGCAAGGATTGAAACTTATTCACCGGGTAACTTCGAGTCACCCGGTGAATTCTTCAAAAGAATTGGGAGTTTAAAATGAAAATCCAATATTGTTCCGACCTGCATCTGGAATTTCCTGAAAACAAAAAGTTCCTGAAATCAAATCCACTACAGATAAAAGGTGAGATTTTATTGTTGGCAGGCGATATTGTCCCTTTTGTTGTAATGAACAACCATAAGGATTTTTTCGATTACATTTCCGATAATTTTAAATTCACTTATTGGATACCGGGGAATCATGAATTTTATTATTACGATATCACTCAAAAAGATGGTGCCATTTATGAGAAGATCAGAAGCAATGTTTATTTGGTTAATAATGTATCGGTAAAGCATGATGATGTAAAACTTATATTTTCTACTCTTTGGTCAAAGATAGATCTTATAAACCAATGGGCTGTTCAACAAAGCCTGTCCGATTTTTATGTAATAAAATATAACAAGAAACTTTTTACTGCTGTTCATTTCAACCAATTACACCAGGAATGCGTACAATTTATTGAAAAGGAACTAAAACAAAACGGGCAGGAAAAAACAATAGTTGTTTCACACCACATACCAACTTTTTTAAATTATCCTGAAAAATTCAAAGGTGATACACTGAATGAAGCCTTTGCCGTTGAATTATTTGATTTAATAGAGACTGATGGGCCGGATTATTGGATTTTCGGACATCACCATCAAAACATTTCTGATTTTAAGATTGGAAAAACTAAATTATCAACCAACCAGTTAGGTTACGTTAGATATAATGAACATCTTTTATTTAAACAAAATGCGACTATTTAAATGAAGAAGTGCCTAAAGTTAGGAAGAGAAGAAGTTAAAAGTGACTAATAAAAATGGAACACGGATGACACGGATACGACAGATAATCACGGATAAAAGATATAATATCAGTGTAAATTTGTTAAATCCGTGTTATCTGTGTTCTATTAAATAAAGCGAATAATTTTGAAATTAAAATAAAAGAATTAGTTTTGCCTTGTTATTTGATAAAACATGCGAAACTATTTCTCATATATCTATTTTTATTTCTTCAGTTATTTGATCTGAAGCATGGGGATATATGCATTTTAAAATACTATTAAAGTCCCTGCGGGGACTTTTTTTTTGGTATCTGATCAACATTGATCATGAGAAAATATAAAACATATAGCTTTTATTATTACTGGAATTTTTATGGCAGGCTAATCTGACCGGGAGAATAAATAATGTAATTTATTGTTAAATCCCGGTATTCCGGGATTTTTTTTTAACCTAAAAAAGGAACAGGAATGAAAATAAAACGAATTGCCATACAGGGTGGTTACGGCGCCTTTCATGATATTGCCGCACATTATTTTTTTGAAGGACAATCCATAGAGATCATACCACGTACAACTTTTAAGGACCTGTTCAAATCATTGAAACAGCAACAGGTGGATTATGGAATTATGGCAATTGAAAATTCACTTGCAGGAAGTATTTTGCCTAATTATGCACTGATCAGAGATTCAGGGAAGAAAATTATCGGAGAGATTTTTTTAAGAATCAGGCATAATCTGGTAGCGATTCCCGGACAGAATATTCATGATATCAGGGAGGTTTATTCTCATCCTATGGCTATTTTGCAATGCCAGGATTTTTTTGATCGATATCCGAAAATAAAATTGCACGATAGTTCAGACACCGCTTTGAGCGCAAAGAAAATACATGAACATAAACTAAAAGGTGTAGGTGCCATTGCAAGTAGTCTGGCTGCAGAAAAGTATAAACTGGAGATATTGGCTTCAAGTATTGAGACCAATAAGTTGAACTACACACGGTTCCTT
>JAUVHQ010000187.1 GCA_030593185.1 Bacteroidota bacterium | reverse complement strand
AAACCTGTCATGCCTGATTTTAGTATTCCTGAAGGCTTTGAGGGTGAGGATGATTATCTTCGTCATCTTTCCTTCGAAGGTGCAAAAACGAGATATGACAATATTACAGCCGATATTAAGGAAAGGATAGATTTTGAGTTGTCTGTTATAAAGAAAATGGGTTATCCGGGATATTTTCTGATCGTACAGGATTTTCTTAATGCAGCAAGGAAAATGGACGTTTCCATTGGTCCGGGAAGAGGATCAGCAGCCGGTTCGGTTGTTTCATACTGTACCGGGATTACAGATATTGATCCATTGAAATATAACCTTCTTTTTGAGAGGTTCCTGAATCCTGATAGAGTTTCGATGCCTGATATTGATATTGATTTTGACGAAGATGGTCGTGAACAGGTACTTAAATGGGTTGTGGAAAAATATGGGCAAGAACATGTTGCTCATATTATAACCTTTGGTACAATGGCTGCGAAAATGGCAATACGGGATGTTGGCAGAATTCAAAAACTTCCTTTAGCAGAAGCTGACAGGCTGGCTAAATTAGTACCTGAACGACCGGGAACTACATTAAAATCAGCTTATAGTGAGGTTCCTGAACTTAGAGATGAACGAACATCAGGAAGTGAGCTGGTTTCACAAACTCTTAAATTTGCCGAAATTCTTGAAGGATCAGTTCGCCATACCGGTCTGCATGCTTGTGGTATAATAATCGGAAAAAACAAACTTATCGAACATCTTCCAATATCAACAAGTAAAGACTCAAGTTTGCTTGTTACACAATTTGATGGCAGTCATGTTGAAGATGTAGGAATGCTGAAAATGGACTTCCTGGGGTTGAAAACTTTATCTATTATCAGGGATGCTGTTAAAAATATTAAAGAATCAAAAGGGATTGATATTGACATAAAAAACATTCCTCTTGATGATGAAAAAACTTATGAATTATATAGCCGCGGTGATACTACCGGGATATTCCAGTTCGAATCAGACGGAATGAAGAAATACCTGAAGGAACTTAAACCTAACAGGTTTGAGGATCTTATTGCTATGAATGCATTGTACCGACCGGGGCCAATGGAACATATTCCCAGGTTCATCTTCAGAAAACACGGACAGGAAAAAATTCGTTATGAACTTCCGGTAATGGAAGAATATCTGAAGGATACATATGGTATTACTGTATACCAGGAGCAGGTGATGCAACTTTCTCAGGCTATGGCTGGATTCTCACGTGGACAGGCAGACTCTTTGAGGAAAGCTATGGGAAAGAAGAAAAAGAAGGTGATGGATGAGCTTAGAGAAAAATTTTTCGAAGGCTGCAAGACCAATGGATATGACGTAAGTATTGTAGGAAAAATTTGGCAGGATTGGGAAGCTTTTGCACAGTATGCGTTTAATAAATCACACTCTACTTGTTATGCTTTTGTTTCATACCAAACGGCTTACCTGAAAGCTCATTTTCCTGCAGAATATATGGCTGCAGTTCTTAGCCGGAATGTTAATGATATTAAAAAAATTACTCTGTTCATGGATGAAACCAAACGTATGGAAATCCTGGTTCTTGGCCCAAATGTGAATGAGAGTGATATTAAATTTGCTGTGAATAAGGATGGTAATATCCCTTTCGGACTTGGAGCAATAAAGGGAATGGGGGGAAATGCTGCCCGCCAAATCATAACAGAAAGGGAGAAAAATGGATTATTCAAAGATATTTATGATTTTGTTGAAAGAATAAACCTGTTTGCAGTTAATAAGAAAAACTTTGAAGCCCTTGCTATGGCAGGAGCCTTTGATAACTTTAAAGATATTAGAAGAGGACAGTTTTTTGGTCTTGATAATAAGGGAATTTCTTTTATTGAAAATCTTTTGAGATATGGAAATAAAATAAAAAATGAAAAAAACAGTTCTCAGATATCATTATTTGGGGATACTCAGGGATTTGAAATAATAAAGCCTGAAATACCCCAGGTTACTGACTGGTCAAAACTGGAAAAACTAAATAAAGAAAAGGAAGTTATTGGAATATTTCTTTCTGCACATCCACTGGATGACTTCAAACTTGAATTAGATAAATTTTGCAATACTTCACTGGCACAACTTAATGATCCTAAATCTTTGAGAAATAAAGAATTAACAGTGGCAGGAATAGTTACCGATATAAAGAATGAAACAACAAGGAAAGGGAATCCATATGGAGTTCTTACTATCCAGGATTATACAGATACATATCGGCTTGCAATGTTTAGCAACGATTATATTAATTATAGAAAATATTTTGAAGTAGGATATTTTTTGCTGATAAAAGGGAAAGTCCAGCCAAAATATTTCAATAATGACGAGTTGGAATTTAAGGTGAAAAAAATGCATCTTTTGCCTGATGTAAAGGAAGAGCTTATTAATTCCATTTCAATAGAAATGCCGATAAGTGAAATAACGCCTGAATTTATTGATGATTTTGACCGGATTACTAAAGAAAACAATGGAAAAACCACGGTGAAATTCAGTATTTATGATAACGAAGGGAAATATAATATTGAAATGTTCTCCAGAACAAGGAGAATTTATTTGTCAGACAATTTTATTAATTTCCTGGAAAAAAATAACAATATTGGGTTTAAACTGAATTGAATTATATTCGCACCTATTTTTGTTTATAATTTCAAATAATATTTTTCCGTGAAAACCATGAATTATCCTGAAGAACCATCAAATACCAATTAGTAACGAAATAATAATAAAAAACTATTATCATGACAATTGAAGTAAATGATTCAAATTTTGAAGAAGTTGTCTTAAAATCAGATAAACCTGTAATTATTGATTTTTGGGCCGAATGGTGTGGTCCATGCAGAATGGTAGACCCAATTATTAAGGAGATTAGTAAAGAGTATGAAGGGAAGGTTCTCGTGGTAAAAGTCGATGTAGACAGTAATCCGGGTATCTCATCAAAACTTGGGATCAGGAATATTCCTACTGTTATGTTTTATAAGAACGGGAAAATGGTTGATAAGCAAGTGGGAGCCGTTCCTAAAAGTAATCTTATTTCAAAGCTTGAACCCTTGTTGTAAGTAAATTATTACTTCATCGTTGTCTTAATTAGCTCCCTTTTCGAAATACTTTTTATTTTTCTTATCATGTCTGAAATAACAACTGCAGGAATTTTTTGCGCTTCAAGTCCAAGAATTGATCATAAGTATTTTGAAGCTGCTGATGAATTGACCGGTGTTCTTGTCCGGAATGATATAACTATATATTTTGGAGGAGGGAAATATGGACTGATGGGACAGATTGTAACCCGGGTAAACAGGGATAATGGAAAGATCATTGGTGTTATTCCCAGGTTCATGAAAGAAGAAAACTGGCACCACGAGAGCATTAAGAAAATGATTGTTGTTAATTCAATGCATGAGCGGAAGGAAACAATACTTAATCAAAGTGAAGCTCTTATCGCTTTTCCAGGAGGTTGTGGAACGGTAGAAGAACTTATGGAAGCAATTACCTGGAAACAGTTAGGGTTATATACCGGACCAATAATCATCTTTAACACTAAGGGTTATTATGATCCGTTATTGACATTCCTGGAAAAAATGATTAATGAAAGTTTTTTACGCGAAGTGCACCGAAACATGTGGAGTGTAATTGAAAGACCATCTGAAATTATGAGTGCAATAAAAAAATCGCCGCCCTGGAGTGTTAAAGCAAGAACCTTTGCTGCTGTGAAATGAAGAGCAAAGAGCAAAGAGCCGAGATAACTATGTGATAGTGAGATTGGGATGTTGAAATATCAGGTTGTTATCCGCATGCCGATAAATAATATGTCATCTATTTGTGACAGGTCTCCTCTCCATTCTTCCATAGTTTTGTCCAGATGTTCTTTTTGTTCATTCATGCTCATATGTTGAATAGAAAGAAGGAGTTCTTTAACATTTCTTGTTTTAAATTTTTTCCCGTGAATTCCTCCGAACTGATCAGCATAACCATCTGAAAAAAGATAAAACAGGTCTCCTTTTTTAACCTTTATGGTGTGGTTCGTAAATTTTTGGCCTACTTTAATAGATGACAAGCCAATAGAGAACCGGTCAGCTTTTGTTTCAAAAAGTTCGCCGTCCCTTATTAAATAAAGGGCATTATAAGCTCCGGCATATTGTATTTCCCTTGTATTAAAATCATAAACAATAAGAGAAAGGTCCATGCCATCCATAACCTCATCACTGTCACTTTGCTGAGTAAGTGTTACGGACACCTCATCGTTAAGCTGGTCAAGAATTGCTGCAGGTTCTGTAAAACCATATTCTTTAACAATCTTATTAAGGGAATTATGTCCGATCAATGACATAAACGCTCCGGGAACACCATGTCCTGTGCAATCAACAGCTGTTATGAACTGCTTTGAATCAGAAATATGAAGCCAGTAAAAATCTCCGCTTACAATATCTTTTGGTTTAAAAAGGATAAAAGCTTCAGGAATAGAATCTTCCGGTGGGAGAATAGCTTTTTGAATCCGTTTTGCATAGCGTATGCTGGCGGTAATATCTTTGTTTTTTTGTTCAATTTCTTCACTCTTCTGAACAACCTCGGCAGTTCGTTCAGCTACTTTCTTTTCAAGAATTTGTTTTTCTTTTATCAAATTACGTTCCCTGACTTTAATAAAAACGAAAACAGCAACAAAAGTGAGAATTATACATCCGAGGATGAACCACCATGATTGATAAAACGGGGGTCTGATAGTAAAATCGTAAGTAACCGGTTCGGAACTCCAAGTGCCGGAACTGTTTTTTGCAATTACCTTAAATGAATACTTACCGGGGGCTAAGGAAGGGTAAATTGCCCTCGTTGTCGTTGTTTCTGGTCGCCAGTTATCTTCAGCACCTTTTAGCATAATTTTGTATCGTACTGCATCGGGGTTTGAAAGGCAAATGCTGTAATAATCAAATATTAATGATTTTTCTGAATGACTCAGGTTCATTCCTGGGGCCATAACTCTGGATTCATAATTTACTTTCAAGGACTTTATATGAGGTAATGGTTCGGAAATACTTTTCCTGACTTTACCTGGATCATATTTTGTTACACCATTTGCTGTTCCAAACCACAAATTGCCA
>JAUVHQ010000311.1 GCA_030593185.1 Bacteroidota bacterium | reverse complement strand
ACGATCATCTGACGACTTTCGGGATCGGAAGTTGAAATTTGTGCCTCATTGGTTTCCTTAAGTTGTTGCTCCAATTTCTTGTATTTCTTTTTCCTTCCCTGGTGTTTTTCTATTTCATGCTGAATTAATTGTTTGTTATCCTCGTCTTGTTCGGCTAATACCTGGTTGTATTCTTCCAATTTCTTGTCAATATAGCTTACATGACGGTCTATCTTTTTTTGGTTAAAATTGTTCTTCTTGCTGTTCTGCGCCCTGAATTTTGTACTGTCGCCAGCAATCAGTTTTCCTCCTATAAGATTGAAGTTCTTTGCAATCTGAACGGTTGCCCTGAAAACCTTTTTAATGGCCTTTGGATTATCCCGGCGAAAGTTTGAAATGGTGTTATGATCTGGCTGTAGATTTTTAAGCAACCACATTACTTCAATGTTTCGCTTACATTCTTTTTCCAGGTCTCTCGATGATCGAACCTTATTCAAATACCCATAAATGTAAAGCTTGAGTAAATCTGCCGGATGATAAGCAGGGCGACCATTATCGACAAAGTCTGTCTTAAACCCGAATTCTTGTAAAGAAAGACTGTCTGCAAAAAGATCTATTAATCTTACTTCGTTATCAGGGTCAATAGATTCATCTAAAGAAACAGGGAAAAGACAGGTTTGTGTTCTATCGTATCCTTTTATGAATTTCATACTTAAAGATACTAATAGCCAATATATTAACTTGGGTTTTTATATTAAAGTTATGAACAAAATCAAGAGGTTTTTAGACAGTCTGACGGTTTGGCGGTATGTTTTTGTTGCCGATTTCGAAGCACGTCATTATCAAGTTGGTACGAGGTTTCATCATTGCTGGAACGCTTGATTTTTGCACTGTCACGGCAATAAAATATACCGCCTGTTATGTGGCGTTTTTCATTTAATAACCACATATCCGATAATTATTATATTTCTAACTACCATATAAAAGGTATCAACCTGTATCTTGTCTTTTGACAATATTCTTTATAACCGGGCAAATCTTTACATAATACTTTTTCTTCGTTCAATATTCTGAATACTATTGCCAACGGAATAGTAACCATCGGAATCAACCCCCAATATGAGCCTAAAGCAACCGGTGTTGGAATAAACATTATTATAACACCAATGTACATTGGATGTCGCACAAAACCATAAAGACCGGTGGATATTACTTTTTGACTTTTTTCTACTTCAACAACTCGTGAAGCGTAGCTGTTTTGCTTAAAAACAAAAAAGATTATAAGATATCCAAATAAAATAACAATATCTGCTACTATAACAATGTAAATCGGAATGTCAGACCACCCAAAACGCTTATCAAACCCGGGAATAACGAACCCTGATAACAATATAAAAGTGAAAACAATTTGAATGATTATCTGTACTTTTTCCTTCTCTTTTGCTCTTGTCCGACGTTCTAAAAATATGGGGTCATTTTGTAAAAAGTAAAATAGAACAAAAATCATAGGAACAACTAAAACTGCAATATAGACATAAACCTGCCAATAATTAATAGTTCCTGCCGGTACAAGAATAAAAAGTCCAAGAACTATCGGAACCAAAGAAAACCTGATTATGATTTTTTTAATCAGAGATTTCATTTCTTGTTGGGTTAATTCACTTTTTTTGTCAGTCATAGTATAAATCTAAGTTTAAATTCCCAAATGCTGTCTTTTCTTAAAATGCCACATAACGTTTAGCGGGTATGCGCAGTACAGCTTATTGATACCATTCTGTTCAAACCACTCGCATAAATGTAATAAGTGTTTGCTTCAGTGACATAAATTCATGCAAGCTGTATTGCGTATGTACCCGCTTGTTGTGTGCCGTTTTAATGTTTGAAATATTCAATAAAATATTATTGTATAACCCAGTCAGTGTATTTTGAGGTAGATTCACCCAATTTTGCAAGTTCGTCAAATGCAGGTTGGCACTTATCTATCGCAGCTTGTCCAACTTCATTTAATCCACCCTCTTCATTAAAGAATTTATCCCTGCCAGCTTCAGAATCCCAAATTACCATACCACCAAAGCAATTTTCACATTCCCCTCGGATCCCCTTTACTATATAAAATTTAGCTTGGAAATTTTTTTCATACGCTGGTACAACTTTATTCTTCCAAACTTCTAAAATTTGATTCATAGTAGCATCTGGGTCAAGATTAATGGTATAAACATGAAAACCTATAAAGTTTCCCTTTTGTAAGGTTTGACCATAAGCAATTCCTGCCATTATTATAAAGGCTGTAATAAAAATTAATTTTTTCATAATTACCTGGTTTTTAAATTAGTTAGACATAATGTTAAATCAATGAATCGATAAATATTATATGGCACACAACGCTACAGGTATGTTTTGTTGCCGATTAAATCATTCATATCCTGTCATTTGGCTGTAAAGTTAATAAATTATTTTAACCATTCTGTAACCACCTCATCGGCAATGAAATATACCTGATGTTATGGGCTGATATTATTTCTTGTGTAGCTTTAAATGTATTCGAGCCCATTTAGTTTTTCTTAAAAATGTTTAGACGATTTTAAGGTTTGTCAAACGGCATAGATGACACATTCATGTCGCGAACGCAAACATATTTGCCATTACGGTTTTGAAAGTAACTCATGTAATGTCCATGATTTACTTCCTTTCCATTACTGTCGAATTCTTGCCATGAACCAATTTCAACAATCATATCTCCATCGGTAAACAAATCAACAACTTTGAAAACCTCTGAAGTGTTAGTGGTGTCTTTTGCAAAACTTTCAGTATAGTGATTTTTAATAGCCTCTTTTCCAACCAATGGTTCTCTGTTAGGACCATAACTAATAGCATCATCGCTGTAATATTCAACGATAGCAAAAGCATCTTTCGCTTTCATGCCAGCGGCATAAGTGTCTTCCATTGCCTGAATTTTTACCTTAAGCGAATCCATATTGATGGCTTTCAATGATTCAGCAGATGGTGGATTAGAACAGGAGCTGATAAAAAAGGCTAACATCGCCATGATCAACCCAATAACATTTAATTTTTTTTTCATTTTTTTTAAATTTAAATTTCTTACTCATAAGGCTTTTCATAATAC
>JAUVHQ010000150.1 GCA_030593185.1 Bacteroidota bacterium | reverse complement strand
GATATCACATAAACCACTGATAGTGCTTCGTGAGTTCAGATCATTCACATTACTGTCTGCACTGCTTTCGAAAAGCGAATTATAATATTTAATAAAATCAGGATCAAAATCCGTTACACGCGAGAAATCACCCGTTTCTGTCCCTATCCCATACAGATTGCCCTCTTCATCAGGGAACAGATGAAACATATCCCCCGCAATCATCTTAATTGAACGGATACCCGGAAGATCCTTCTTCATCCATTTAAGCATCATGGCAGCAAGCATTTCAGATTTGCCAACCCCGCTGTCACCACTTATCTGGATAACAAATATACTACCGTCATCCTCTTCAACGGCAAACAAAGAACCATGAACCGGTATACCGCCTAGTTCCTTCACTTTTTCATTCACCATGGTTAACCTTGGTTTTTTGATGTTGCCAAAATAATCAGCAGATTTCTTTAAAGGTGTAACGATGGTTTTTATGTTCCCATTTGGACCCTTCATATCGAAATAACCAATTTGAGGGAATGATATAACCTTTTCAGGAGCTCCGAGAAGGAGGATTATGTCCGGAATAAACTTTTGAACCTCATTAAGCTTAACAAATCCGGGCCCTATCAGGCGGTAATTATCTGTCAGATATTTCAGAAAAGATTTTTGAATTATATGGAGTTCCTTCACCAAACCGGTATTTACGATTTTGCACCTGTAATCTTCTTCATCAAGATTTTGTGCAAAAAGAGCAAGTCTTTTGGTAAAAAATGATGATAAAGGACGGACCTGCATTTTTTTAATAAATTCATTACGGTTGGGATTATCAGCAATTTTTTTATTCAAGGATGGATTCTCAATCCTGTCAACCTTATGGTAGGGATATTCCCTTTTCTTGGCATCAGTTGCGATGCGTGTATGTGTTTGCACCGGCTGTTCCCAGGCAATTACTCCACAACGCGACATCAATTGTGCTATCCATGATAACGATCCTTTGTCCCATTTCTCAAGTGTGTTGTTTTTTATGGAAAAATCTCTGTGAAGGACAATCCCATGTTGTACCATTTCATTAACACTGGAATTCTGTTGCATGAATTCAGTTTCAACCAGTCTGATTAGTATATGATTATATTTTTTATAATACTCGTTGTTTTTGGTCATGTTTGCCAGGCTGATAAAAAACAGAACCATCTCCCTGACTTCATCATGCATTTGCTCAGGCATGATCTTCACATTTCTTTGTATGAATATTTCATCCATCAATGTCGTTATCTCAGCCGAAATAAGTCGTGATACCAGATCTTCCTTAATTAGTCTTATATCTTCCGGTTCTGTATTGTCAAAATGGCCTGTGAGCCGGCTTATTCTCTCAATCACCCTGGTTTCAAAGCAACTATCCTTCTGCAGCAGGTAAAGAAATAATATCTTATTAACCGTTGTAAGGTGCGAATGATGTACCTGTTTATTGATCGTTTGTTGGATAACACCGGGATATTTTCTCATCATCTCATCCCGGTTAAGAGCGTGCAATCTATTATCGATTTTCTCGATATACAGGTTCATGAAAATATCCGTGTTAAGGTCATTCACAGATAATCCGACAATCTCGTTAAATTTTAAAGCTGTTGAATTGGCAAGTTGTTCAAATGTGGGTTCAATAGCTTGCTGTTCAAATGGGAGGTTAAAATGCAGCAACAATTCCTGGATGTATTTTCTCAGTATTCTGTTATAACCTTCCAGTTTAGCCAGGTCACCGGAAATATCATTCTCATTTGCTTTAATTGATAGTATTTTGGTTTTTGCATCAGAGAACAGAATTTTTTCCAGTTCTATCAGTATCTCCTGCATAATAGTCAGTTCATCCGGATTATCAAGTATATACCGGTCTGGCTGGAATTCCAGCTTGCTTTTAATATACTTTAGCAGGGTTGTTTTTCCATATTTGGCAATTACCGTATTGATATCAAGCTTCTTAAGGTGTGGAATATTTCGATAAACCTGAGGAAGAAGGTTCTCATATATTTTTGTAAATGCTTTGGATGAGATGAATTCCGTCAGATTTCTGCATTTTCCTACGTTTTCATAAAACTCCAGAACTGCATTCTTCGAATCGCCAATTGAATTTATTGAAATCCCGCATTCTTTTGGGAAAGCATGATAAAGGGTTTTTATATCACTGATCTTTAACGAATTGTTAATCTTTTTATCAAGATCACAGATGATGTAGAAATCTTCAAGGATATTCCTGATCAGTTCGCTATCATTACGAACACTGAATATTTCATCCAGAATATCTTCAGTCCGCTTTGTTTTATTAGAAGGATTATTCTTTGCTTCATGGAAAATTGACCAGTACTTCAGAAAGATCCTCAGTGCATTTTCAAATTCTTTGATATAAATATCATAACTGTCTGCTGTACCTTCCAGGTAATCACCCAGAGAGAATCGCAAGAATCCTGTCTGGTAGGGGATAAGAGCAATACCACGCTGGTCAGCCAGTTTCTTTGTAAATTTTTCAAAATCCTGGTACGAGAAAAAGTCTTTCAGATGAAGATTGAACAGGTATGACCCGTCTGAGTCGAGTATGCCTATTTGGTTTTCTTTGTTTTCAGATAAAACTGATAACGCCTTTTCTCTGGCCAGATCAAGTCTTTTATTAGCTTCCTTCCGGAAGATCTTATTCACTCTGAATTCATTCAACTCCTGTACGAGGTGTTCTTTGTAATAGCTGAAAAACGGAACACCTTTGTATTTGAAATCATCGGGTAGTTCCAGCACGTCGAGTTTATCGAGGGAGACAAGCTCTTTGAGAAGGAACAGGTGAAGCGGACTTCCTTCGAATAATGACGGATTTCGTGTACGGTCTTTGTGCCAGTTTTCACGGACATTGATATTATCACGGATCTCCGTCATAATATACTTTTTCAGCTTATCTTTTATCTTATACCGTGAAGCGTCTTTTGGAAGACTTTCGTCCATCCTGTCTTTTATCTTTTTTGCCAGTTGGGCGGTTTCCAGGATATTTATCAGAATGAACAGGGAGTTTGTGTTCCCTTTTTCAACTCCGAATTGTTCCCTGGCATAATCAATCACATCTTTTCTGATGGGTGTAGCTATCAGTGAGCCGAGACGATCTCCGGTTGCACCAAGATTTTTTGTTGTAGAGAGAGACGATACAATACTTATCCTGGCAAATGAACCGATATTATTCATGATATACCTTGAAATAGTCCGCCATTTCGGTTCTTCAGGATCTTCGATTTTCACAGCATCGTTATATGCTTCATCCAGGAATAAGGTTAGTTTACTGTTATTGAGAAACTTAAAGAATTTTATCAGGTGAATGTTATTAAAATCGGTGAATCCTGATGGGTTTGCAGGATCATTGATAACAAGGGTTGAATTCTCACAAAACCGGTCCCATAAATTACCAGTTTCATCGAATAGCTGAAAAGTGCTTTTTATTCGTTCAAGTTTTATGATCAATCGCTCCCAGTCAACCCTGCCCTCTTCAGTGAGTTCAATTTCAATATCAAAAGGATTCAGGTCAAAACGATCGGGCGGAAACAGATCTTTATACTCCCAGGCAGCTTCCTGGTTGAAAAAAATGAACGGATTTGGTCTGCGGTTCTTGTAAAACAACAGGTCTCGTATAATCATTTGCACATCATCTGAAATAGATGTTTTTTTCAGGTTTCCCAGGTTGCTTATGAATTCGTTAATGATCTGTTTACCGGCTGGATCTTTTTTATTGTACTTCTCCTCAATACCAAGATCAATAAGCAGGTTTCTGAATCGCCCCTGGTTATCTGCACTGTTTTCGACCTTAGTGAGGTATTCTTTATACTTTTCAAGAAAAAGGTTTATTCCAAAGTTTTTATGGAAATGGTTATGGATTGTTCTCTGGTAATTATCAGGAACGATATCCAGGATAGTTTTGCATCTTTTTATTATTGAATCCTTTACAGGTTTAAGAGGGCGTTTGAGCAGGTATTCTCCGTATGTTCTTATCTGGTTACGTCCGCCACCTTCAACAACTGTTGCTATATGCAGACTTTTGTTCTCAGAATAAAAATATGCAAGGGTTCTCTCTTCAAATTCCCTTATCATCTCCCGGTTGATGATTTTAAGATTTTCAGGGTCCCTTGTGTTTTCTATCAGGTTGATATATGCTCCGAATTTTGAAAGGATGTACTTATCCTTAATTACCTGGCGGGCAAATTCATCAAATTTGTAAAGAATAATATCCTGGTCGGGATCATCAGGATTGGCTAACTGTTCCTCTTTCAGTTGCCTGAGTTCCTTGTCATATTCAACTATTTTTTCTTCGATCTTTTGTCTGAAATATTTCAAATTCCGGGAGTTAACCTTATCATGGATAAGGCGGAGATTCAACTGGCTGTTGGCAAGGGCACCCAGTTTCTTGGTATGAACCTTATTAAGTGTATTTATAATACCATTATGCAGGCAAAAGATCAGGGATGTATTCGTTGACCGGGACTCAGGAGAATCATCAATAAAAACCATTCTTGTCAGCAAAGGAAACCACCGGAAGGCGTTGAACGGGTTCTTTCTCATATTCCTCATCTTGATAGCGAAAATACTGGTGCCATCTTCATAAATCTCTTTATAAAGCTTTTCTGCTGTCGAAAATTCGAGAACCCTGACACTGTTTTTGCTGAATACTTCTTTTGTAAGCAGATCAATGGCTGTTTCGGCAGTGCCCGAAACAATGGTACGTATAAAACCGTTGAGTCCTTTGAAATTTACCGTCGATTCGGTGCGTGCCAGAAAATTGTCCTTTTCTGCACTTGTGGTATAATGGGTCGACTGGTTGATCATCTGATCCATTACATCAAGCATATAATTCCACTGTGCTTCCTCGATATCACCACTTACTCCGATCAGATCACGAAATTTCCGGAGTTCCCTGACCTTGTCACCCAGTAATATTCTGTAAAGAAAGTCGATAGTTACCTTTGTAATGGGAGGTGTACCAAGTGAATAATCATGAGTTTTAAGAATATTTCTGAACTGGATTTTTGTTTTATCGTCAACCTGTTCAGTATCAATGAGTTCATTGAGCATCTTATAGAAAACCTGCCTTCTTGCACTGTATTCAAATGCTTTTGAGTCTTCATGGGGCATCAGCATCAGGGAAACATCTATGTAGCCGGGAATAGCCTCCTTTAGTTCCAGTAGGTATTTCCCGATCTCAGCCTGCTGCCTTGCAGGATCATCAGGCTCTTCATAACATAACCTCACAAAATTCGTAAGGCTTTCAAAGACCCGGTCGGGAAGAAAATTCTCGGCTCTTTCACCAAGTTGAGCATAAAGATCAACAAACCTTCTGGCTTCCTGATTTAGCGTGGCTTTTGGTTCTCCTGTTAACTGCATAATAAATCTGGTTTTTGAAAAAGGCAAAATCTGTCAAAATTACAAACATCACATGTTAAAAAACACATTAACTACCATATTGTTATCAACATTTTTCAAACATAATATGGGATTTACATAAATTTGCAAAAGGGAGGTGCGATTGGTTTTAGTAATCAAACTTTAATTAAATTGGTTGTTGGAAAAATTTACAACTTTTAATCCTCCTTCGCGTTCCGCTTCGGGCGCCTATGCTAAAGCTTCTGCGACAGCATGCGGACGAGAAAAAAGTGGTTAATTCCCCGATGCTTGCATCGGAATTTTGGGTCCAGGGCTTACCCTGGGGTTTAATACCATTAATATATTAGCCCCAAGGGGGCGATAATCAACAGCCCCGAGCGCAGCTCGGGGATTAGGTAATACGATATTAAAT